>JAHYJH010000147.1 GCA_019429185.1 Vicingaceae bacterium | reverse complement strand
TTGTGTTTTCATCTTTATTTTTTTGACAAAAATACATATTGCAATTTAATATATTATCCTGATTGTCAAATTGTTATTAACATTTTGAAAGTTGTTATTAACGGTAATTTAATTAATAGAAGTCCCCATAAGTTAGAATACGAATCCAAGGGGTTTATGGAGAGTAAATTAATACAAGACTTTCCTCTACGAGGCAAGGGAGTGTATCTACGTATAAAAATACGCAGATGGCGGCATAAACAAACAGGAGCAATCATAAAACGCGACTTTTCATTCTTAGCCGAAGGTTCAAAATTTACAAAAGAACTTTCGGATTTTTTAAAAGATACAGGTAGATACAAGACCTGATACAATGAGCAACATAGCTAGTTATTATGCAGTAGATAGTAAAAAACTGCAACGTCATTACAAACACCAAGTAAGCGGATATAAAGAATGGAATCAACTCACACACGCAGAAGAGTATTTAATTTATCCTGAAAATATAACGGACAAGCTAAGTATTGACGAGGTAAGCTTATCTAAAGGAGAATTATATACATTCGTTACTAATAGAAATACCAATATTAAAAATAAAAAATCAGTTGTAGCAGTTATTAATGGAACAGAAGCAAAAGTGATACAAGCCGTATTAGAAAAGTTACCTATAGAACAAAGAAATCAAGTAAAAGAAGTAAGTATGGACATGGCTCGTAATATGGGGTTAGCCATTAAAAACACTTTTCCCAAAGCAGATATGGTAATAGACCGTTTTACTCATTTATTTAGTTTGTTTTTTAAAGGTATTCGTGATTCGCTTCGCTTAATTCATGTGGTTCGTTTAGTTATGGACGCCATGCAACACCTGCGAGTAAGTTTTAGGTGGGAAGCAATAGAGCAGGAAAATGCAGCCATCAAAACAGCCAAAGAAAAGGGAGAAAAATATTATCCAGAAGTACTCTCAAATGGAGATACCTTAAAAGAATTATTAGCACGAAGCAAGTATTTATTATACAAATTAGAAGAAGATTGGACAGTCAATCAATCTAAAAGAGCTGCTCTTCTTTTTGAAAAATATCCATTGTTAGAAAAGGCTTATAAACTAACACTAAGTTTTAGAAGCATTTATAAAAACACCTCTAAAGATAAAGCTTTAACTCAGTTTAAACAATGGAAAGAATCCGTTCAGCAAACTAAAATAGACAAATTTAACACCGCTCTAAATTCAATAGAATACCATTTAGATAATATCTTGAACTTCTTTAATAACATAAGTACTAATGCAAATGCAGAATCTTTTAACTCTAAAATAAAAGGTTTTAGAGCCAATTTAAGAGGTGTTGCTGACACCTCTTTTTTTCTCTTCAGACTGCATAAGCTTTTTGCTTAATCCCCATAATTTTTAACCTGACCCTAAATAAATGAGAGTTTCAATAATATAGCAATTTACCAAAAGACTATAAAATGAAACTCTCAAAAGAACAATACAACAAAGATAAAATAATCGAAAGAATACAGGGATTTTTTAATAAGAAATTCATAGAAAATATGGCAAAATTAACAAAATTTGTACAGAGGACAAGAAAGATTAATGGGATAAATTTTTTTTCTCTGTGTGTTTAGTTCAAAAAAGGAAGGGATAGTAAGTTTAGAAGATTTATGCAGGGAATTACAAAAAGATACTGGAATAAAAATAAGGAAACAAAGTCTGCAAGATCGATTTGGTAGTCAAGGAGTAATGTTTATGAAAAAGATGGTGGAATATGCTTTAACAAAGAAATTAGATTTAAAAAGAGAGCATATAGTGTGCGGATTTGAAAGAATAATAATAAATGATTCCACGGTATTTCAATTGCCTGAAGAATATGCAGAAAAATATAAAGGTTACGGAGGCGGAGCATCAAATGCTGGGATAAAAAATCAATATTGCTTTGATATTCTTTCTCAAGAAATAATAGACATTACAGTGCAACAAGCAACGATACTCGATTGCAAATATGACCTGCAAGATTTAAGAGCAAATGATTTACGAATAGAAGATTTAGGATATTTTAAGTTAGAAAAGTTTCGCATTATTGAAAAGGCAAAAGCTTTTTATTTAAGCCGTTTAAAATTTGGAGTAACAATATACACATTAAAAGAAGGAGAATATCAACGACTGGATTTACTCAAAGTGGTTAGTAATATGAAAGAAGGAGAAATAAAAAATATTTCTATTTATTTGGGTAAAAAAGAAAAATATCCAACACGGTTAATAGTAGAAAAAGTACCTGAACAAGTTGCAAATGAAAAACGCAGAAAACCACAAACAGACAAACAAAATAAACGAAAAGGAATTAGTAAAGAACGATTAGTTTTTTGTAATATAAATGCTCTTATAACAAATTGCACAGAAGAACAGTTACCTAATAAACTGCTACGACAGTGTTATAGTCTTAGGTGGCAAATAGAAATTATATTTAAAGCATGGAAAACTTCTTTTAAAATAGACAAAATAACACAGATGAAATTAGAAAGATTTGAATGTTTTCATTATGGATGTTTAATGTTGATTATAATAAGCACAAATGTGCTATCCTATTTCAAGCAATGGTGTTTTAGCAAACATCGTGAGGAAATAAGTGAACTTAAATTTTTTAAACTGATAGCATCAATGAAGCAAGAAATAAAACAGATAATAATTAAACAAAAAGATGAAATTGAACTTTTTTTAAATCATCTCGCTTCAATTATAGAAAGAACATGTGTCAAAGAACAAAAGAAAAACCGCCTGAAACCATTGTCAATATTGAAAAATTTACCTTAACCTGACGGCTATGGGATTAAGGGTGTGCGTGAGCCTTTAAATTTTCCACATAAATATTTGTAAAATATTGATAATAAGTAAATTAAAAATTAGTTGTATAGGAGAAAAAAAATCGCATAATATACTCAAATCACATAGAATCCCGAATTTTATGCTTGTTCTTTTTCCTTACTTTTTCGTTAAAAAAATGAAACGTAGAATGTTCTATGCCTAATTTTTTTGCCTTAAATTAAGAAAAAATAACTTTACCTAATTTTTCGGTTTTCTATGTGATTTGAGTATAAAATAATTGTCTAACCAAATTCATCTACTATCTTTGCAGCACTTATGGAAAAATTATTAATTATAGATTTTGGTTCTCAATATACGCAACTTATTGCTCGTAGAGTAAGGGAATTAAACGTGTATTGCGAAATTCATCCTTACAATAACTTGCCAAATGTAGATGAATACAAAGCAGTTATTTTGTCGGGAAGTCCATTTTCGGTGCGGGATGCAAATGCTCCTAAACCTGACTTGTCAAATATCAGGAAGAAAAAACCGTTGTTAGGTGTTTGTTTTGGAGCTCAATATTTAGCACAAAGTAATGGAGGAGAAGTATTGCCCTCTAATACCAGAGAATATGGCAGAGCAAAATTAGATTTCACAAGTAGCGATAGTAAACTAACACAAGGTATTAGCCCAAATTCGCAAGTATGGATGAGCCATGGAGATACGATTCAATCATTACCTTCCAATACTAAAATTATTGCGAGTACTGCTGATGTTGAAAATGCAGGTTTTCAATTTGAGGGTGAAGAAACGTATGCTATTCAGTTTCATCCCGAAGTTTACCATAGCACCGAAGGAGCAAAAATTCTTAAAAATTTTTTAGTCAGTATTAGTGGGTTTTCACAAAATTGGACGCCTGATTTGTTTGTTGAAACAACAGTAGAAGACTTAAAAAATAAAATTGGTAAAAACAAAGTAGTATTGGGTTTATCGGGAGGTGTAGATTCTACTGTAGCTGCTGTTTTGTTGCATCAAGCTATTGGTAAAAATTTATATTGTATATTTGTTGACAATGGATTGCTTCGTAAGAATGAGTTTGACAGCGTGTTAGAGCAATACAAACATTTGGGTTTGAATGTGAAAGGAGTGAATGCCAAACAAAAATTTTATAGTGCATTGGCAAACATTTCCGATCCTGAGTTAAAAAGAAAAGCTATAGGCAAAGTATTTATTGATGTTTTTGATGAAGAGGCCCAACGAATAGAAAATGTAACTTGGTTGGCTCAAGGCACTATTTATCCTGATGTAATTGAATCAGTTTCGGTAAATGGAGGAGCATCTCAAACCATAAAATCGCATCATAATGTGGGTGGTTTACCAGATTACATGAAATTGAAAATTGTTGAACCGTTGCGTTTGTTGTTTAAAGATGAAGTGCGAAGAGTAGGAAAAACATTAGGATTGAATGATGATTTGTTGGGAAGGCATCCTTTTCCAGGTCCGGGCTTGGCAATTCGTATTTTAGGAGATATTACTCCAGAAAAGGTACAACTATTGCAAGAGGTCGATTTTATTTTTATAGAAAATTTAAAAAAAGCAAATTTATATAACGAAGTGTGGCAAGCAGGAGCAATTTTGCTTCCAGTTCAATCGGTAGGAGTAATGGGAGATGAAAGAACGTATGAAAAGGCAGTTGCTTTACGTGCGGTTGAATCTACTGATGGAATGACTGCCGATTGGTGTCATTTGCCTTATGAATTTTTAGCAAAAGTATCGAATGAGATTATTAATAAAGTAAAAGGAGTGAATAGAGTAGTGTATGATATTAGCTCAAAACCACCCGCTACTATTGAGTGGGAGTGAAAAAAGTGTTAGGAATTAGGTGTTAGGAATTAGTAATGAAAAATCTGCGTTAATCTGCGAAATCTGCGGGAGAAAAATATATAATAAACACTATGACTTATATAATAAACAGGACAATCTTATTCAGTATAATGCTGTTGCTCACTATTCGTGTTGTTGCTCAACAAACTGATTCATTGGAAATTCATACTATAAACGGTAAGTCATATTATATTCATATTGTAGAAAAAAGTGAATCACTTTATGCGATTTCAAGAAAATACAATGTCCCAATAGATGTTATTAAAAGAGAAAATCCAAGTGTTTTAGATGGATTAAGCATAGGCGAAAAACTTTTTTTACCTGCAAAAAAAGAAGCTGAAAAGGAAAACATTTTTAATGGAAATGTAATTAAGCATGAGGTTTTGCCACAACAAACACTTTATGCCATTTCAAAAATATACAATGTTAAAATTAAGGAGATTATGGCAGTAAATCCTGATTTAACAGAAAATTTGAGCGAAGGACAATTGATAAATATTCCAGTTAAACAAATTAAATCTGAAAAACAGGGGGAAGATAAAACAACATCGTTGTGGAAAGAACATCAAGTAAGAAAAGGAGAAACAGTATATGGAATTAGTAAATTGTATAAAGTTTCAATAGATTCTTTGAACCTAGTAAATAAAGGATTTCCGCAAGGTTTGAAAGAAGGAGAAAAGATTTTTATTCCTACTAAACAAAATAAAACGAATCTGGCACTAAACAGAAAGGATACCCTAATTAGTAGTGAATTACTTTCTGTTTTAGAACAAGCATTTGATACCTCAAAAGCGAGTAAATCGGTCTATAAAATTGGATTGATGTTGCCTTTTTATGTTAGAGATAATCAACATTTCATGGAAAACAGAAGTGTACTTGAAAAGGCTAAAATTTACCCTAAATCAACATTTGCTGTAGAATTTTATAATGGATTTTTATTTGCACTAAATAGCATCTCAACAGCGGAAAGAAAATTTGAATTATATGTGTACGACACTAACGGACAAGATTCTGTTCGGGTAGCTTCCATTTTGGAAAAACCTGAGTTGAAATCATTAGATTTAATAGTTGGACCACTTTATCAAAGTAATTTTGAGGTAACAGCCAAATTTGCTAATGCGAATCAAATACCTATTGTTAGCCCTGTTCGACAAGTAAACAAAGTACTTCTTGGAAACCAAATGGTTTATAAAGTAATTCCATCACAAACAGGAATGATAGACCAATTAGCAACACTTTTAGTGGATAGTTTTAAAACTCAAAATTTAGTTGCTGTGGTTCATAATGCTTCACCCGAAAAATCATTAATAGAACCATTGGTGAAAGCCTACAAAGAAAGAATACTGTTAAGCGATGATACACTGATGTATGCCGCTATTAAAGTGCTTAAAATAGATAGAAATTTTAGTGAATTGGCTAGTAAATTTTCGGCAACAAAAAATAATGTAGTTTTTGTTCCATCTATTAATCAAGCTTACATCACTGATTTATTTAATTATTTAGTTACAAATTTATCAAAAAGGGATTATAAGGATTATCAAGTAACACTTATTGGGCTTGAAGAATGGCTGAATTTTGAAAACATAGAATTAACTTCTTTTGAAATGTTGCATGTTTATTTGCCGGTAAATAACTTTGTAAATGAAAAAGACAGTGTAACAGCTACAGTTATTCAAACATACATTGCTAAAAATGAAACTTATCCTTCAAAAACAACCTTGTTAGGGTATGATATTGCTACTTATTTTGGCACAGCATTATTGAATTATGGAACAATTAAACATCCTGCTATTTATAGCTCTTATAAACAAACAGGCACATCAACTCAATTTAATTTTCATAAAACAGGGGTAGAAAGTGGCTATGAAAATAAATCATGCTATATGCTGAATTTTAGAAACTTTGAGTTGGTTCGGGTGTATTGAGCTCAATTCATTAAGTTAAACTAGATTAAGGTGCATAAGTGGATAGCCCAATTCCGAGTATTCAACGATTTTATTAGGTGTAATAATATTACAAATATAACATTTTTTAATCTTTCAATAATGAAAGTATTCGCATTGTGTAATTAATAATATAGCGATATAGTAATAAAGAGAATTCTTTATCTTACTACGATGCTTATATCACAAATCCATACTTAGTTGCAGTATTCTAAATAATAGTCAGCCATAGTATGCATTATTCGTGCTTATTGCTATTGTTGTATTTTTTTTGTGGCGTTATAATTTATTATTTACAATTATTTTCTATAAATTTGTATCGCCATATAAAATATTACACTTATGAAAAAAAATCTTACT
>JAHYJH010000013.1 GCA_019429185.1 Vicingaceae bacterium | reverse complement strand
GCCTATACGAAACGGAAGAAAAAATAAAAGAGATGTAGATAAATATAGGCAAAGAACAAAACCTAAACAATTTAAAAATAAAAGACTATTTCTATGAAAAACAAATGGTTACACCTTAACTTAATGATATTGGGTGCGAGTTTAGCGAAGCGTATCTTACCTGATGACATTTTTGATGATTTAAATAATTATGAATTCAATTGTGGGATAAATAAATCGCTGTTTGTTGCTTGTAGCTACAAACTGAATTAACATACCTTATTTTTGCTGCTTTATCAAAACTAAAGTAGCAAAAAAATAGGTTTAAAGAAGATTGTCATGTTATAAAAATCAATTTTGTACTTTTTCACTACTTTTGGCAATGAAGTTCAATGGCAAAAAAAATAAAAATACTCAGAATCATCAACCGCTTTAATTTAGGCGGACCAACTTTTAATGCTGCTTATTTGACTAAATATTTGGGAGATGATTTTGAAACTTTATTGGTTGGTGGTGCAAAGGATGTAACCGAAGAAAGTTCTGCATTTATTTTAGAGAATCTTAACCTTACGCCAATCATTATTCCTGAGATGAAACGTGAAATTAATTTTAAAGAAGATAAAATTGCTTATAAAAAACTTAAAAAATTAATTAAAGAATTTCAGCCCGATATTGTGCATACACATGCTTCAAAAGCCGGATTTCTAGGAAGAAGAGCTGCTTACAAATGCAATGTTCCTATAATTATCCATACTTTTCATGGTCACGTTTTCCATTCTTATTTTGGTAAAGTAAAAACAGCATTTTATAAAAATATTGAACGCTATTTAGCTAAAAAATCAACAGCTATTATTGCAATAAGCGACATTCAAAAACATGAATTAGTGAATGAGTACAACATTTGCAAATCTAATAAAGTGAAGGTAATTCCGTTGGGTTTTGATTTGAGTCGTTTTCAGGAAAATAGATTAGAAAAACGTGCCGACTTTAGAAAAAAATACCTGTTAGATGAAGATGAAATTGCTATTGGGATTGTTGGAAGACTTGTCCCCATAAAAAATCATACATTATTTATTGATGCTATAAATCAAATTCTTCCAAAAACATCAAAAAAAATTCGTGTTTTTATTATTGGCGATGGGGAAGAAAAAGAAAATTTAGTGAAACATTGTGAAGAAAAAAAACTTGATTTTACTGAATTTACAGTTTCACCAAGAAAAGCAACCATCACTTTTACTTCATGGATAAAAAATGTGGATTGGGCAAATGCTGGTTTAGACATTGTTGCATTATCATCATTGAATGAAGGAACGCCTGTAAGTTTAATTGAAGCACAAGCAAGCAATAAACCCATAGTTACAACCAACGTAGGAGGAGTTGAAAACGTAGTACTAAAAAACAAAACTGGTTTTATTGTCGAATCAAACAATTTAGCAGCATTTTCAAAAGCATTATTCATATTAATTGAAGATGAAAAATTAAGGATTGAAATGGGGTTAAAGGGCTGGGAACACGTAAAAGATAAGTTTCATTACACGCGATTGGTGAAAGATATGGAAGCGTTATATTTTTCACTTTTAAAACAATAAGGTTAAAAGGTGTTAATTTTAAAACAATTTTTATAGTTTTGTCAAAATGAAGAATTGTGTGCTAAAAACAGTAAACTTTTAAAAGAGAAAGTAACTTAACTCTTAGCATCCCGATTTAATAGATTTAATAGAATAAATATAAACACATGAAAATAAATTTTTTAAAATGGATGTTTAGTGTTTTTGTTGTAACACTATTGTTTAGTTGTAATTACAATTCAAACAAAATGATGAAAACACCAAAAGATTATACTTTTTCTTCATCACCAACAGAAAAAAGTCCAATATATGTGTTGGCAGTTAGTGATATCATACAGTTGAAATTATATACTAATGACGGAACTTCACTGATTGATTTTACAGCAATTGATAATGCACAAGGGGTTCGTCAAGCAGTTGATCAAGTGCAATATTTAATAGATTTTGATGGGTTTTGTAAGCTGCCCATTTTAGGTAAAGTTGAGCTGCGAGGAAAAACACTTCGAGAAGCAGAAAAATATTTAGAAGAATTATATTCAAAATATTATATTAAACCATTTGTTGTGGTTAGAGTGCTAAACAGAAGAATAACAATTTTTACGGGAGGCGGAGGAAGTGGGAAAGTAGTAACGCTTCAAAACGAAAACGTAAATTTGGTAGAAGCCCTAGCATTGGCAGGTGGTTTAACAGATATTTCTAAAGCAAAAAGAATTAAATTAGTTAGGGGAGATTTGAGTAATCCGCAAGTTTTTTTATTCGATTTTAGTACATTAGAAGGAATTAAGGCTGCTGATTTTGTGATGCAAGCCAACGATATTGTTTATGTTGAATTTCGTGGAAATATTGTTCGGGAGGCTATTCGTGATATTGCTCCAATTATTAGTTTAATAACGAGTACGCTAACTCTAATTATAGTTGTAGATAGGCTCAACGCAAATTAATCATAACTAAAGTTTGTCCATAATGTCCGATTTCTTCGTTTTTCTCAATCTTCAAATCAGTCATGTACAAAAGTACACTCCTGATTTTCAGTTCATCGAAACCTCGAACTCGGACATTCTGACTCAAACTCTTGGCTTTATAGACAGACTCTAACTAAACTTAAATGCAAGAAGAACAATTTTCTAATAAAAGAGAACCAATATCTAATTTCAATACAGAATTGGATATTATACTTCTATTAAAAATTTTCAAAAGAAATTTGTTTCTATTCATTGCAATCATAACAATATGTGTAATAGTTTCTTTTGTTTATTTGCGTTATACAGTCCCTATTTATCAATCACAACTTGTATTACAAGTAGGATCGGAAAATACAGCAAATAAAGTCCTTCAAGTAGATAATTTTAGCCAAAAAGAAGATATTGCTAAAGATGTAGAGCTCCTCAAATCTAAGCTTTTATTTAAAAGAGCACTTAGTAAATTACCACTTAAAGTAAGCTATTACAATCAAGGAAACTTTTTAAACAACGAACTTTATGTAGGCTCACCTATGAAAGTGAATTATGCTATAAAAGATTCTTCAATAGTAGGAGTGCCTTTCTTTATTGAAATTACTAAAAACAATAAATTTAACTTATTTGAAAATGAAACATTAATTGGAGAATTTGAAGCTGATACACCAATAAAACTTAAACAGGTTGATTTGAAAATTCAGATTGATGAATATGAAAGTATTAAGAATATTAAAAACAATAAGATGTTATTTGTAATCAATAACATTGATGATTTAACTAGTCGCTATATTAGTCAACTAAATATTTTTCCATTAAACCCATCAGCAAAAACCATTAACATTTCTTTTCAGGATAATAATTCAACTAAAGCTAAAGACATAGTAACTTCCTTAGCAAATGAATATATTTTATATGATTTAGAAGAACGAAGTAAAAGTTCTAAAAAAGTAATTGAATTTTTAGATGATCAATTGGATAAATACTATAATCGAGTTAAATTATCCGAAAATAAAATTCAAGATTTTCAATCCAACAATAAAATTGGTAACCCTCAAGAATTTTCTTCCATTTATTTAGATCGAATAAATCGTTTTGAAAACCAACTTATTGACATAGATTTCCAACGTAATGTACTCACAGAAATTAGTAAATCTGTTTCAGGAAAATTAAATACTATTGATGTATATAACCTTATGCCAACATTAACAGGCACAGAGTATGAAGCCAGTATTTCTGCACTCATTACAAATTTACAAGGTTTATTAGTGCAAAAACAAAACCTGTTAGGAGAAGTAACAGTTAGTAGTGAAGCATCAAAATCATTAGACAGAAAAATAGAAATACAAAAAGAAGTGTTGTTTGCAACAATTTCTTCATTAGTTGTGAAGCTGGATAGCAGAAGAAAAGAAGTAACCAGAAGAATCGAAGAAATTCAATCTAAATACCTTAACGTGCCAGCAAATGAACTGGAGTATGCTAGGCTGCAACGTGTTTTATCTATTGATGAGAAATTCTTTACTTTATTGATGGAAAAAAGAACAGAATATTCCATTTCTGAAGCTGGTTTTGTTCCTCAGCAAACCATCTTAGATAAAGCAGTTGTGTCATCTATTCCTGTTTCTCCTAACAAAAAAATTATTTTAGCAACAGGCGTTTTGTTAGGTGTAGTTATTAGTCTTGTATTACTCATCTTAAAATATGTGTTTAAAAATACAATTTCTTCCATTGATGAAATAAATAGATATGCACATTCTTCGGCTGCATTTCTTGGAAATATACCAATTTACAGTAATGAAATACCAGTATCACAATTAGTAATAGACAAAGAACCAAAATCGGTTATTGCAGAAGCATTTCGTTCTGTACGTTCAAATCTTCAATTTATTTCTAATGATGAAAATAAAAAAATTATTGCCATAACATCAACCATTTCTGGCGAAGGAAAAACATTTTGTGCGATTAATTTAGCTGGAATATTAGCTCTTTCAGGAAAAAAAGTGATTATTATCGATTTGGATATGCGAAGACCTAAAATCCATATTGGATTTGGCGTTAAAAATACATTTGGAATGAGTACCTTGCTAATTAATAGAAATACCATTGAAGAATGTATTCATCACAGTGAGTTAGAAAACCTTGATTTTATAACATCAGGTCCCACACCACCAAACCCAGCAGAACTAATTATTAGCGGTGAACTAGAAAAAGTGATTGAAAAATTAAAAAAACAGTACGATTACATTATGATAGATAATCCTCCAATTGGATTAGTTTCTGATGCAATGGAAACACTAAAAAAAGCCGATTATCCTATTTATGTCTTTAAAAATGAATATTCAAGAAAAAATTTCATCAATAATATTGATAAATTAATTTTAGAAAACGGAATAAAGAAATTAGCTATTATTTTGAATGCAGTTGATTTTAAAGACAAGTATTATAGTTATGGCTACAATTACAGCTATAGCTATGGTCAGAAAAACGGATATTATTACGATAGCAAAGAAAAAGAAACATCAATGATAGAGAATATACTTAAAAAATTGAAATTAAAAAAATAGCTCAAATGATTTTTGAAAAAACACACATTGAAGGATTAATAATTATAAAACCAACCGTTTTTGAAGACGAAAGAGGACATTTCTTTGAATCGTATCAAAAAGATAGATTTAAAGAAAACGGAATTACCGATATTTTTGTGCAAGATAACCAATCGCTATCTCAAAAAGGAGTGTTAAGAGGGCTGCACTTTCAACAACCTCCTTTTGCTCAAGCAAAATTGATTAGAGTTATAAAAGGAGCCGTGTTAGATGTTGCGGTTGATATCAGAAAAACATCACCCACTTACGGAAAACACGTATTAATAGAACTTTCGGAACACAACAAAACCATGTTTTACATTGCAGCAGGTTTTGCTCACGGATTCCTTACCTTAGAAGACAATACCATTTTCACCTATAAATGCTCTAATTATTTTAATAAAGCATCGGAAGGCAGTTTGTTATGGAATGATACCAACCTCAACATAAATTGGAACATTAAAAATCCTGTGCTTTCCGACAAAGATAAAATAGCAACAGCTTTTCATAGTTTCAACAGCCCCTTTTAATCACAAAACAAGGTATGGAATATTTTTTAAATAAACACATTCTGTTTTTTGCTGGGGCAATTATTTTTGCCTTTTTCATCAATAACATCTTATTGAAATTTGTTAAAACACTTGGCGTTAGAACGCAAGGAGAACCTTTAGTAAGATGGAGCGAAGAAGCTAAACCATCTATTGGAGGCTTAACATTTTATATTGTTTTTTTACTTTCCATTACCTTGCATCCTTTTATTTTTTCTTACCACAACGAAGCATTTGATTTTAAAACAACAGGAATGATAGGTGCTGTTTCCTTAGGTTTTTTAATGGGATTAGCCGATGATGCCTACAATACCAGACCCATTTTAAAATTTTCTATACAGGTAGTATGCTCAATTATCCTCATCTATTCAGGAACTTATATACAACTTTTTGAATCACCAATATTAAACTACGCACTTACCATTTTTTGGGTGGTAGGATTAATGAATTCCATTAATATGTTAGATAACATGGACGGAATAACAAGTTCTGTTTCCTTAGTAATTACTTTTATAATATTAACGGTAATGCTCACAACCAATACAGCAACAGACATAAGTTTTACGGTTGTATTTGGGTTAATAGCAGCACTTTTAGTGTTTTTATATTTTAATTGGAATCCAGCCAAAATGTATATGGGCGATACAGGGAGTCAGTTTTTAGGAATTGTTTTAGCAGCATTAAGCATTAATTATTTATGGAACCCAACTTCGCAAGGGGAATTATCTACTTCCCGCCAATTTGTTATTCCAATACTTGCTTTTATTGTTCCAATTATTGATACCATTACGGTTTCCATAAAACGAATTAGCAAAGGAAAATCGCCATTTGTTGGAGGAAAAGACCACACCACACATCATCTTTCCTATTTAGGCATTTCCGAAAAAAATGTAGCTGTAATTATGTTGCTCATTTCTATAGTTTCTTTAGTAATGATTTATTTAATTATAAACTATATTAAGGAATGGTCGCATTTATATACACTTATCTTTTCAACTTATTTTTTAATTGTTTTTATTGTGCTATTTAGAATAGCCAATAAGAATACCGATAAACAATAAACTTTAAGTGTAAGTTTGTGTGAATTTACTTAGCGAAGCGATCTCATGAAAACCTTTAAAAAAGAATAAAGATTTAGAATAAATCGGACATTACAGACAGACTCTATTTAGGAATAGGTATGAAATAAGTTGCATAGAAATGACGAAGAAATTTTACTCTTAATCTCAAACCCCTAAAAGAGTGCCAACACTACCACGTGCGTAGGCTTCTTTTAGGGATTAAAGGTGTGCGTGAGCCTTTAAATTTCCTACATAAATATTTGTAAAATATTGATAATAAGTATCTTGAAAATTAGTTGTATAGGAGTAACACTAAATTTAATAACCGCTTAAATGCTGCCTAAAATTAACTTGCGAAAGTTGAGTAATATATTTTTATAAAACAAGTTGTATAATTAAAACTAATTTGTAAATTTGCAGCCCTAAATATTTTTAGGATAATCAAATAATAATAACATTTAAAAAAAATTAAAGAATGCCTACAAAAATTAGATTACAACGATTTGGTAAAAAAAGTTATGCTTTTTTTCATGTAGTTGTAGCAGACTCAAGAGCCCCACGAGATGGGAAATTTATTGAACGTATAGGTACTTACAATCCTAATACTAATCCAGCAACTATTGATGTAGATTTCGATAGAGCCTTGTATTGGGTGAAAACTGGTGCACAGCCAACAGACACATGCAAAGCGTTATTGTCTTACAAAGGCGTATTACACAAAGATCACTTAGACAGAGGTGTTGTAAAAGGAGCATTAACACAAGAGCAAGCCGACAAAAAATTTGAAGCTTGGTTAAAAGAAAAAGAAAGTAAAATTGAAGGCAAAAAAGAAGGACTTTCTAAATCTAAAGAAGATCAACAAAAAGCAGCCTTAAAAGCAGAAAAAGAAGCTAATGAGAAAAAAGCAGCAGCAATTGCAGCTAAAATGACTCCTCCAGTAGAAGAAGCTCCTGTAACTGAAGAAGCTCCAGCAACAGAAGCTAAAGCAGAAGAAACTCCTGTAACTGAAGAAACTCCAGCAATTGAAGCTAAAGTAGAAGAAACTCCAGCTGCCGAAGTAACCGAAGACAAAAAAGAAGATTAATATACAATGAATATAGAGGCGTGCTACTACTTAGGTTACACTTCTAAGATTCATGGGAAAGAAGGAAGTTTAGTTGTTAAACTTGATGTTGACAACCCCGCTTTCTACAAAAAATTGGAATCAATTTTTATTCAATTAAATAAATTGGATAGTGAATTGGTTCCTTTTTTTATTTCCTCTACTCAACTATCAAACAACGATTCTCTGATTCTGAAAATAGAAGACGTCAACAATGTGGAACAAGCAAAAGCAATGATTGGAAAAGAAGTTTATCTCCCACTCGATATGCTCCCACCTCTAAAAGGAAATAAATTTTATTTTCACGAAGTAATCAACTTTGAAGTTGAAGATAAAACCAAAGGAATAATAGGAAAAATTAATCAAGTGTTAGATTATCCACAACAAGCTATTCTTGAAATAGTGGATAATCTTCAAAACGAAATTCTTATTCCTATTACAGACAACATTATTTTAGATGTAAATCGAGCGGATAAAAAGATTTTTATTGATGCTCCCGAAGGATTGATAGATTTGTATTTGGCTGATGTGAAAATTTGAAGTTGGAATACAGAATACAGAATACAGAATACAGAAGATAGAAGTTGGAAGTTGGCATTGTGCGGAAGCACTCTCCCCTTAAGGGGAGTTGGAGGGGGGATAAGTTTGGAAGAAGAAACCTCCAACCTCAAACTCATTAATTATGTCCGCTCCTTTTCAATTTAAAGAATTTAGTGTTGAGCAAGAGCACTGTGCAATGAAAGTAGGCACAGATGGTGTATTGCTTGGTGCTTGGACAACAATAAAATCAGGAAGTGCGTTAGATATAGGAACAGGAACAGGTTTAATTGCCTTAATGTTAGCTCAGCGTTCTCAAAACCTAATCATTGATGCCATTGATATTGAAAAAAGTGCTTACTTTCAAGCAGAAATAAATATCAATAAAAGTAAATGGAACAGTCGCATTGCTGTTCATCATTCTTCGTTACAATCATTTTACCCTAACAAAATCTTTGATACAATAATTTCGAACCCACCTTTTTTTGTAAAATCATATCAACCTCCGCAAAACGAAAGGGCAATAGCAAGACATAATGAACAACTTTCTTTTGAAGATTTAATTATCCATGTAGTTAGGTTATTGAAACCAGACGGAATTTTCTCATTAATTTTACCCATGAACGAGGCAGTTGATTTTATTTGTAACGCTTTTTCACAAGGATTGTTTTTAAACAGAAAATGTGAGGTAAAGCCTAATTTAACAAAAGCTACCAAACGAATTTTATTGGAATTTTCAAAAACCAAACCTAACACTGTTATTGAAGAAAGTTTAACTATAGAAACCGAAAAAAGACATTACTATACCGAAGATTATAAAAAACTTACAGGTAATTTTTATTTAAAATTATAGAGAAATTTAAAATAAATTAATGGAGATAAAGACTAACTATTCCGTATGATATTTTTGAAGAATAAAAAAAAGTTTTTAGATTTTGCAAAACCAAATAAATTCATAACTTTGTCGCCTTTCCCTAATAGGAAAACAAGTGAAACAATTAAGTGAATATAATATTAATTTTGCAAGCCTCAAACAAGGAATACACTTGTTCGAGTATGAAATTGATAATACGTTCTTTCAACTTTTTGAGTGTGATGAATTTACCAGTGCTGATTTCAACGTGAAATTGACATTTGAAAAACAATCAACAATGTTATTGCTTAATTTTAAAATTAAAGGAACTATAGAAGTTCCTTGTGATAGATGTTTAGATGAAGTGAAACTTAAAATAAAAGGAGAAGAAAATCTCATTGTTAAATTTGGAGATGAAGATTATGATGATACAGATGATTTGGTAGTCTTATCTGAAAACGAACATCAGATAAACATAGCAAAATATATCTATGAATACATTCAAATAAATGTGCCTCAAAAAAGAGCTCACAAGAAAAAAGAATGTAATCAAGAAATGATAGCAAAATTAAAAAAAATAGAAGTAAAAGAAAATAAAATAGAAAATATAGATCCCCGTTGGTCTAAGTTAACACAATTAAAAACAGAAAACTAAAATAAAATGGCACATCCTAAAAGAAAAACCTCAAAAACCAGAAGAGACAAAAGAAGAACGCACTATAAAGCAGTTGCTCCAACAGTAGTAAATTGCTCAAACTGTGGTTCTCCAATACTTTATCACAGAGTATGCGGAGAATGTGGTTATTATAGAGGAAAATTAGCTGTTGAAAAACAGGTAGCAATCTAAAAGCAAATCAAAAACTTACTAAATTCACTTGAAATATAGTAAGTTTTTTTATTTTTCATCTCTCTTTAATAGAGATAGCGAAAACCTTAAAATACGATGAGTAAAATTACTGCGGCAATTACAGCTGTTAATGGATATGTTCCTGATTACGTTTTAACGAATAAGGAATTGGAAACCATGATAGACACTACAGATGAATGGATAAAATCAAGAACTGGAGTAGAAGAACGAAGAATTCTTAAAGGAGAAGGAAAAGGAGCTTCAGAGATGGCTGTTCATGCAGTGAGAGGATTGTGTGAAAAAAGAGGAATTTCTCCCAAAGAAATAGACCTACTAATTTGTTGTACAGTTACTGCCGACCATATCTTTCCAGCAACAGCCAATATTATAACCGATAAAATTGGAGCAACCAACGCATTTGGATTTGACTTGAACGCAGCTTGTTCTGGTTTTATTTATGGATTAGTAACAGGTTCAAAATACATAGAATCGGGTTCTCATAAAAAAGTGGTTGTAGTTGGCGTTGATAAAATGTCTGCATTAGTAGATTATGAGGACAGATCAACTTGTATAATTTTTGGTGATGGTTGCGGTGCTGTGTTGCTTGAGCCTAATGGTGAAGGGTTTGGTGTGAAAGATTCCATTTTAAAAAGTGATGGATCTGGATTTCAATTCCTGCACCAAAAAGCAGGAGGTTCTGCATACCCACCAACACTAGAAACAGTAAAGAATAAAGAACACCATATTTATCAAGAAGGACAAGCTGTATTCAAATTTGCAGTTGTTAATATGGCTGATGTTTCTGCTGAAATAATGGAGAGAAATCAGTTGACAAGCGATGATGTTGCTTGGCTAGTTCCTCATCAGGCAAACAAACGTATAATTGATGCCACAGCTCGAAGAATGGGATTGAGCGATGAAAAAGTGATGCTAAATATACAAAAATATGGAAACACAACTTCAGGAACAATTCCTTTGTGTTTGTGGGAATGGGAAAACAAATTAAAAAAAGGAGATAACTTAATTTTATCAGCATTTGGAGGAGGGTTTACTTGGGGTGCAATATGGGTAAAATGGGCTTATAATTCTTAAAATAAAATAATAATACACACAAAATCTATAAATTATGAAAGCATCAGAAATTCAAGATTTAATCAAATTTGTTGCAAAATCAGGAGTTAGTGAAGTAGAAATTGCAGACAAAGATTTTAAAATTACAATTAAAACACCTCCTTACAAAAGAGGAACACCTATAGTAGAGTTTCAACAAACAGTACCAGCTACACAACAACCTCAGCAAGTAGCAGTAGCAAGTCCAGTTGTTCAACAACAATCTCAAGTTGCTACTCCACCAGCAGCTCCTGTAAAAGCAGAAGAAAACAACAATTATATTGAAATAAAATCACCTATGATAGGTACTTTTTATAGAAAACCAGCACCAGACAAACCTAATTTTGTCAATATTGGAGATGATGTTAAAAATGAAACTGTTGTTTGTGTGATTGAAGCGATGAAATTATTCAACGAAATTGAAGCAGAAATGTCGGGTAAAATTGTTAAAGTGCTTGTTGATGATGGTTCTCCTGTAGAGTATGATCAACCTTTGTTTTTAGTAGAACCTGCTTAATTTAATTAGAGTTTGTCCATAATGTCCGATTTCTTCGTTATTCTCGACCTTCAAATCAGTCATGTACGAAAGTACACTCCTGATTTTCAGTTCATCGAAACCTCGAACTCGAACATTCTGAATCAAACTCTCGAATATAAAGACAGACACTAATTAGTTGAAAATTCCGATTCTGAATGTTTTTGAAAAAAGAAGTAAAATTGTATTTTCATTCTCTAATCGGACATCGTAAATTTTCAAATCGTTTAATTTTCAAATTAGAGATTATGTTTAAAAAAATATTAATAGCAAACAGAGGTGAAATAGCTTTGCGCGTAATTAGGACTTGTAAAGAGATGGGAATAAATACCGTAGCTGTTTATTCAACAGCCGATAAAGATAGTTTGCACGTCCGTTTTGCAGATGAAGCCGTTTGTATTGGTCCCCCTCAAAGTTCACTTTCTTATTTGAATATTCCTAATATTATTGCAGCTGCAGAAATTACCAATGCCGATGCCATTCATCCAGGATATGGATTTTTATCTGAAAATGCAAAATTCTCAAAAATTTGTCAAGAAAATGGAATTAAATTCATTGGAGCATCGCCAGAAATGATTGATGCCATGGGCGATAAATCTTCAGCAAAAGACACAATGATTAAAGCTGGTGTTCCTGTAGTTCCTGGTTCAAAAGGATTGTTGAAAGATGTAGAGGATGCAAAAACAGTCGCTAAAAAAATTAAATACCCAGTAATGATGAAAGCCACAGCAGGTGGTGGTGGCAAAGGAATGCGTGTGATATGGAAAGAAAGTGAAATAGAAGCAGCTTGGGATTCAGCAAGAAAAGAAGCTGCTGCGGCTTTCGGTAATGATGGGATGTATATGGAAAAATTTATTGAAGAACCTCATCATATAGAAATACAAATTGCTGGTGATGGTACAAATGCATGCCATTTATCTGAAAGAGATTGCTCGATACAACGAAGACACCAAAAATTAATTGAAGAAACTCCTTCACCTTTTATGACAAAAGAACTCAGAAAAAAAATGGGTGAAGCAGCAATTAAAGCAGCTTTAGCAGTTAATTATGAAGGTGTTGGTACAGTTGAGTTTTTAGTGGATAAAAACAGGGATTTCTACTTTATGGAAATGAATACTCGTATTCAAGTAGAACACACCATCACTGAGGAAGTGATAAATTTTGATTTAGTAAAAGAGCAAATAAAATTAGCTGCAGGAGAAAAAATTTCTGGAAAAAATTATGAGCCAGTATTACACGCTATTCAATGTAGAATCAATGCCGAAGATCCATTTAATGATTTTAGACCCAGTCCAGGAACTATAAAAACATATCACGCACCAGGAGGTCATGGAATTAGAATAGATACACACGTATATGCAAGTTATGTAATTCCTCCGTATTATGACTCTATGATTGCAAAATTAATAACCATTGCTCAAACCAGGGAGGAGGCTATTTTAAAAATGCAACGAGCTTTAGATGAGTATATTATAGAAGGGGTAAAAACTACAATTCCTTTTCATCAACAATTGATGCAAGATGAAAAATTCAAAAAAGGTGATTTCACAACCAATTTTATGGAAACATTCAAATTAAAAGACATTTAACATTTTTTTTATTAAGAAATTTATAACTTACCATAATAATATTATATTTGTTCAAATTAATTACCTAAAATATAAACTACTATGAATAAACAAACTTATAAAGTACTCGTCCCGCATGATTTTACCGCTATTGCTGATTGTGCTATTAGTCATGCAGCCCAAGTAGCTAAATCTTATGGTGGAGATGTTTATTTACTTCATGTTGTTTCAAAACAAAAAGAAATTGAAGCAGCAAGAGAAAAATTAACAGAAATCGCAACCAAATCTGAAAAAAAATTTAAAGTCAACATTAATGTTATCGTTAGAATAGGTAGTATTTTTGAAGATATAGGTGATGTCGCATCCGAAATTTCAGCAGGATATATTGTAATGGGAACACACGGAGCTAAAGGAATGCAAAAAATATTAGGAAGTCATGCAATCAAAGTAATATCTCACTCTAAAGTTCCTTTCATTATTGTTCAGAAAAAAGAACCATCTGAAACGGATACGTATGATGATATTGTTGTTCCTATTGATTATTCAGATGTAACTAAACAAAAATTAGCTATCGCTGCAAACATCGCAAAACACTTCAAAAGCACTGTCCATTTGTTTGCAGATTCTGAATCAGATGAATTCTTGAAAAAGAAATTAGACCAAGAACTTCGGTTTGCAAAAAACTATTTTGATGAGAAAGGATTGACCTATGAAATTCAAAGAGCTGATGAAGATGGAGGAAATTTTAAAAAACAATTGGTTCGTTTTTCAGCTAAAATAGATGCTGATTTAATTGTAATTGTTAATACACAAGAAGGAGCTTTACTACCCGATTTTTTCGGTAGCGATGAGCAAGAAGTGATTGCTAATGACGCTGAAATTCCTGTGTTGATTACTAATCCTACACATCAATTTGTTGCTAGTAGTGTTTTTGGAACATAAAAATTGATGCATAAATAATAAATAAAAAAAACCACTTTGATTATCAAAGTGGTTTTTTTATTTTCTAAGGAATAAGTATAAAATAAGTTGCATAGAAATGACGAAGAAATTTTGCTCTTATACAATTTGAAATCCCGATGGCTATCGGGAGCGAATAGCTCCGCTCTTTATTGTTTTTTCAAAGAAGTAGAAGAGTAAAAGAGCAAGTCAGAATGTGCAAGTTATTTAATACCTATTCCTAAACCATTTTACATCCGCATAAAATGTTCCGAAAGGAATTAACGAAGAAATAAATACCCAAAAAGTCTTGCTAAGTTTCCATTTCAGTTCAATATGCACAAATAAAAGCAATACAACAAAAAGTACAAACAAAACTCCGTGAGCCATTCCAACTGTTTTCACTGCTTGTGGATGATTGTAAAAATATTTTAGAGGCATCGCTATTCCTAATAAAATCAAGTAGGAAACGCCCTCAATAAAGGCAATTATTCTTAAATATTTTAGCATTGTTGTTGTTTTTAAAGTTTTCTTGCTATCATTAATCCATCTCTAATTGGCAAAAGAAGTGGCTGCACACGTTTATCTTTCATTACCATTTTAGAATATTCAACCAATGCTTTTGTGTCGTCATCCCTGCTTTCTTCGGGTGCTATCACTTTTCCACTCCAAAGCACATTATCTGCAATAATATAACCTCCTTGTTTAACCTTATCAAATACTAATTTATAGTAATTAGAATAATTTGTTTTATCGGCATCAATAAAAACAATATCAAATTTTTGATTAAGAGTAGGAATAATAGCTAACGCATTGCCCGTATAGTGATGAATTACTTCTGATAAATTTGCTTTTGCTATATACTTTTTAACTAAAGAAGATAATTCTTCATTAATATCTATGGTATGAATATTTCCTCCTTTTCGCAGTCCTTCTGCCAAACATAGTGCTGAATAACCAGTGTAAGTACCAATTTCTAAAATGTTTTCTGGTTGAATCATGTGAGAAAACATACTTAACACTCTTCCTTGAAAATGCCCAGACAACATTCTGGGATTTAATACTTTTTCCCATGTTTCATGGTTGAGTTCATTTAAAAGTTGAGGTTCTTTTTCGGAATTGTTTTCAACATATTGATTAATTGCTTCTGGTAAAAAATTCATAATAAAAATCGTATTTAATTGGTAGATTTAAAGAGTAAAGTGCTTAATTGCTTTTCATCAAAAATCTCATTAGCCACATCCAACAATTCATTTTCAGTAATGGCTTCAATTTTTTGGTAAACTTCATCTAATGATTCTACGTAATTATATTGCAACAAACTTTTACCTTGTCCAAGCATCACATTACAGTTGTTTTCTTCTGACAAAGTAGTTTGTCCAATTAATTGCCGCTTGGCGTTTTTTAATTGCAAATAAGATAATTTTTTTGATTTTAAGTTTGTTAATTCCTTTTTAACCAAATCTATAGTTTTATAAATATGTTTATTATCCGTTCCTAAATAAATTGAAAAAAGCCCTGTATCAGAATAAAAATTATAAGAAGATTCAATATTGTATGTCAAACCATATTTTTCTCTTATTCCCATATTAAGTTTACTATTCATTGCAGGTCCCCCTAAAATATTATTTAGTAAAATAAAAGTATCTTTTTTAGGATGATATGCATCGTAAGCAATATTCCCAATAGTACAATGGGCTTGATGTGTATCTTTTGTTAAAATAATTTCTGTTGGAGAATAGCAAGTAAATTTTTTCCGTTTTGATTTTATGATTTTAGAAGGAATATTACTTAAGTATTTTTGGGTAATCCGTTTAATTTTTTCAGTTGAAAAATTACCAACAATGCTAAACACAATTTCATTTGTGCCATAATTTTTATTAAAAAAAGAAAGCAAATCATTTCGATTTAACTTAGAAACACTTTTAACAGTACCTAAAATATTATAAGATAAAGGATGTTTTTTAAAAACTTGACTTTCAAAATCATCATAAATTTGCTCGTAAGGAGTGTCTTGGTAGGAACATATTTCATCAATTACAACATCTTTTTCTTTGATAAGTTCTTTGTCGGGAAAAGTTGAATTGAAAACAATATCAGTTAGAAGTTCAACGGCTCGTTCTAAATAAATTGAGGTAAAGGAAGCATAAACATTTGTGTTTTCTTTTGTTGTAAAAGCATTTATTTCTCCACCCACATTATCAATTCTGTTTAAGATATGGTGTGTTTTTCGCTTAGAAGTACCTTTAAAAATGGCATGCTCAATAAAATGAACAATTCCGTTTTCTTTCAAATGTTCATCTCTAGACCCCGTGTTAATAATAAATCCACAATGAGCAACAGGACTTAAAGAAGGTGTGTAAACTACCCTAATTCCATTCCTTAATTCAACAATTTGTTCCTTCATAATTTGTTGTAAAATTACAACCATTTAAGTGTAATTTTTAAGCGTTAACAAAATACTTTTTATTGTTAATAAGTACGTTAATAACTGAAACAAATGTTAATAACTTAATATTCTAATATAGTATATTTTAGCATAATGATAAATGACAATTTTTTGAACTCATGGTTATTTTAAAAAAATTAGGATATATAATTTTGTTTTTAACATTCATTCAATCTGCTTTTGCACAAGAAAAGCTGTCTTCTAAAGAGGAAAAACAAATCATTGAAAAAGCTGAGCTTTATTTTGAAGAAGGCGATTTTCAAAACATTCCACAAGCAACGGAGCTTTTCGAGAAATTAGAAGCCAACAAGCCAAATGATCCTTATTTTAAATTGATGGTAGGTATTTGTTATACCTATTTTAAAGATAAAAAGGCAATTTCAATAACTAAATTAAAAGAAGTTAAGGAGATGAATCCTGAATTTAATTTAGTGAATAGTTATTTAGCAAGAGCCTATGCAGTAAATCATCAATTCGATAAAGCAATAGATTCATATCGAACTTATTTACAAGCGGATGATTTAGATCCTAAAGATAGAAGCATTGCAGAACAAAATATATTTTATTGTGAAAATGCAAAAATTTTCACAAACGATAGCCTCAAAATTACCATAAACGATATAGGTAGTCCAATCAATACGATTTATTCTGAATATGTGCCTGTGATAACACCCGATGAATCAATGCTAATTTATACCTATAGAGGAAGCCGAAGCAAAGGCGGTTTACAAGGTCCAACAGGAAAACCAGATAAATATGGTCAATATTATGAGGATATTATGATTTCTTATAAACTTGGTGATAGTTGGTTAGAACCAGAAAGTATTGGTGAAAATATCAATACCTCTGGACACGATGCCGCTGTCGCTCTTTCAGTAGATGGACAGCAATTATTTATTTATAAGCAATCACAAAAAGACAATGGAGATATTTATGTGTCAAAATTAGTTGGCGATATTTGGTCAAAACCCGAAAAACTAAAAGGGCTGGTTAATACAGAAGCATGGGAAGGTAGTGTTTCTTTAACAAGTGATGGTAAAACACTTTATTTTTCAAGTGATAGAGAAGGCGGTTTTGGTGGAAGAGATTTGTATTCAGCTTCACTTATGCCAGATGGAACTTGGGGAGATATAAAAAATTTAGGAGCAACCATCAACACAAAACATGATGAAGATGCTCCATTCATTCATCCAGATAGGAAAACAATGTATTTCAGCTCTAAAGGACATACTAGCATGGGTGGTTATGATATTTTTTACACTTATTTATCTGAATCAGGTTGGGATACTCCAGAAAGTGTAGGACACCCAATAAATACGATTGATGATGATCGTTTTTATATGCTTTCCGCTGATGCCAAAACAGGATATTATTCCTCCGCAGGAAGAAGTAAAAATGCAGCTCATAATATTTATACAGTTACTCCTGGTCACTTAGGAAAAAGACCAATTTTAGCTTTAGTTGTTGGTATAACAGAAGCTGATGGTAAAGCTGTTGAGGCAGATATAACTGTTACTAATGATAGAACAGGCGAGTTAGAAGGTAAATTCAAATCTAATTCAACATCAGGAAAATATATGCTCGCTTTAACTCCTGGTAATAAATATAAAATTGCCATAGAAGTTGAAGGTTACGAAACCAAAATTGATTACTTAGACATAGAGTCCTTAGAAACTTATGTGCAGGTTGAGCATGATTTCAAATTATATTCAAAAGAGAATATAGAAGGAATTTCTGTTACGGATACCGAAGATAAATTACAAGGAAAAATAGACACTCAAATAGAAAAATACAAATTTGAAAGTACTGATGAAGGTTACAGGGAAAAAATGTACAATAAGGTCATGAAAGAAAAAGGAGATATACAAACAGACGGAGTTTCTTTTTTTATAGAACCTAATAACATTGAAAACATTAAAGAAATTGATGGAGTTGCTGAAAAATCAACTACGAAACAAGGAACTGAAAATATTGTTTTAGGTCCTTTTAAAACATTGTTAGAAGCAGAAATTTTCAGACAAAAATTAGTACAACACGACCCAACAATTTCAGAATTTAACATAAAAATTGATGATAATGGAGAAGAAAAAACAATTAAACAACATTATAGAGAAGATTTATCACGGGTTAATTACGAGGAACAAGCAACCTTGCATGAAGAGGTTACTAAAACGGATTCAATAAATAACTATAAAAGAAAAATTGAATTAGAAAATAAAGCAAAAAACTTAGCCGAAAATGGAGAAGTTAAATTAGACGATACAACTATGGTTAATGCTGCTGAAAAAACAATTACAGGATTAACATTTAAGGTTGAAATTGGAGCTGTTGAAAATGAAGAAGATTTTAAATTAGGATACTTAGAAAAATATGGTAAAATAACAGCTAAAACCTATCCAGATGGGCTAACTAGATATACTTTTGGCCCGTTTAACACACTTGAAGAAGCCGAAAACTTCAGAAAAATGATAGCTGAAAAGGAAAAAGCATCGGAAGAAGCTTTTGTAACTGTTTTTGTTTTTGGTCAGCGAAAAACACTCGAAGAATATCAAAAAGATCCTTGTGCTAATGATTTTTTCATAGATTTTTCAGAATTTATAGGTAAAGATTTGAATGATACTTCTGTGTATAATAAATTAATCAGAAAAGGAGGAAATTCTTGTGCTATAGGACTTGAATTTAAAGTTCAAATTGCAGCCTACCGTTTCCCTAAAAATTATAAATGGAACCACTTAAAACAATATGGAGAACCAAAAATTGTTGATTATCCTGATGGAATTACTCGTTTCACTCAAGGCAGCTTTAATACACTAAGCGAAGCTGAAAGTTTAAGAAAAAAAATAATCAAATCAGGTCAAAAAGATGCTTGGATAACTCCATTTTACAATGGTAAAAGAATGTTGTTAGAAGAACTTATAAAAGTTAATTTTTACGGAAGAAGTGTGAATTAATTATTTTAATGAAGCAAGAAAAAGGCCACCTTCGGGTGGCTTTTTTTATTAATTTTGTTAAATTAAAATCAAATTATTAATTTCGGAACAAAATTTGAGTTTAAAGTATAAATCAAAACAAATTATCATGAAAAAATTATATAGTATTTTACCATTCTTAGCAATGTCATTTTTTGTTTTAGCACAAGACAACTTAGTGCCAAATCCTACCTTTCAAACTGTAGAAAAAAAAGTTAAAGAGGAAGGGCAAATTGAATTAGCCACTCCTTGGATTTCACCAACATTAGTCAAGGCTGATTTATACACCAAAAGTACCAAAAATGGATTAGTAGGAACTCCCGAAAATGCTTACGGAGAAGAAAAACCAATGGAAGGAGATAATTATGCTGGTTTCTTAGCATACAGCTATAAAAACAAAGAACCGAGAAGTTATTTACAGGTTCAGCTATCTCAACAACTTGAAGCGGGAAAAACGTATTGCATTACTTTTCATGTAAGTTTAGCAGATTTATCCAAATTCGCTACCAATTATATAGGTGCTGCAATTACTAAAAATGCAATTTCTGCAAACAATACAGATGTATTAAAAGTAGAAAGTCAAATTGTAAGTAAAAAACTTACAACTTACGAACAGCAATATTATTGGACACCTATTTGTGGAGTTTATAAAGCAAGTGGTGGAGAAGAATTTTTAACAATAGGGAATTTTACACCTGATGAAAAACTTCAAATAGGAAAAGTTAAAAGACCAAGAGGGTTTACAAATCCCCAATTACCAGATGCCTATTATTTTGTTGATAATGTTTCTGTAATAGAAACTTCAACGCCAAATCAATGTGATTGCGATAGCGATCCAGCAATGAGAAATGCCGAAGTAGTCAACAGAAATTTTAGTAGTGATAAAAATCCAGCTGCTAATAAAATTGAAATAATAGGCTCAGATGGAAGTTCGTCAGGTGCTAAAAACACAGAAAATGGAGTCAATGCTCCTATAGATATAAATGACATAACTATAACTTTTGTTGCAAAATCTTATGCTATAGATGATAATGTTAAAAAAATTGATCAAATAATAGCTTATTTAAAAGCAAACCCCAAAGTAAAAATTTCATTGATAGGTCATATTGATAAATCAGAAAAGGAAATCGATAAATTAGATGGGAAAAGAGTAGCGGCTGTATATAAATATATGGTTTCAAAAGGTATAAAAGCAGATAGGTTAAATAGAGAGTTAAAATCAGATGAAGAACCAGTTGATGTTAAAGATCCTATGAAAAATATGCGTGTTGAAATTATTGAAGAAGTTGGGTTGGATTAATTCGTTAAGTTTTTAAAATCTTTTCAAGCTGTCAATCAATTTCTGACAGCTTTTTTTTATGTCATTTGTAGCCTTTGTTTGTGTCATCACAAACAAAAAAATATTAATTTAAAGATTAACCTAAAAAATTTATGGGGTGTTGTTGATAATTTTATATAAATTACATAATTACCCTTAAAATAAATTATACATTTGCCAAAAAAATTATTAAAAATATATTATGTTACGTTTTAATGCTTTAAATGATGTTCTAAAAAGAACACCTAAACAAATAGATTATCCATCGGATAAAATTTCTGAATTCTATGCAACAAATGTTTTTACACAGGAAAAAATGCGTGAATTTTTGCCCAAAGAAGCATATCAAAGCGTTATGGCATCTATTAATGAAGGAAAAAGAATTGATAGAAGTATTGCCAATCAGGTAGCATCATCAATGAAAGATTGGGCTATGATAAAAAAAGTAACCCATTATACGCATTGGTTTCAACCCCTAACAGGAGCAACAGCTGAAAAACATGATTCTTTTTTTACACCTATTAGTGGCGGACGAGCTATTGAACGCTTTGATGGAGACAATCTTATTCAACAAGAGCCAGATGCATCTAGTTTTCCAAATGGAGGAATACGTAATACATTTGAAGCAAGAGGCTATACTGCTTGGGATCCCACTTCACCAGCATTTATAATTGGTCAAACACTTTGTGTGCCTACCGTTTTTATTGCTTATACTGGAGAAGCACTTGATTATAAAATGCCTTTACTTAAAACACTAAATGCTATTGACAAAGCGGCAACTGGCGTTTGTCAATATTTCGATAAAGAAATTTCAAAAGTAAATGCAAATTTGGGTTGGGAACAAGAATATTTTTTAATTGATAAATCGTTATATAATGCCAGACCAGATATAATAATGACGGGCAGAGCATTAGTTGGTCATAATCCAGCAAAAGGACAGCAATTAGATGATCATTATTTTGGGTCTATTAGTGAGCGAGTTGTGGCATTTATGAAAGATTTTGAAATTGAATCTCATAAGTTGGGAATTCCAGTTACAACAAGGCACAATGAAGTTGCTCCTAACCAGTTTGAATGTGCACCCATGTTTGAAGAAACAAACTTGGCAAATGACCATAATTTATTGATGATGGATTTGATGGAAAAAATAGCTCGCAAACATGATTTTAGAGTTCTTTTTCACGAAAAACCATTCAAATCGGTTAATGGATCAGGAAAGCACAACAATTGGTCATTAAGTACAAACACAGGTGTAAATCTTCTATCGCCTGGCAAAAACCCAAAAACTAATTTACGATTTCTGACTTTTTTTATTAATACAATCAAAGCGATTCACGATAATGCAGATATCTTAAGAGCAAGTATTGCTACCGCAGGTAATGACCACAGATTAGGTGCAAATGAAGCTCCTCCGGCTATAATGTCTGTTTTTATTGGCTCTCAATTATCTCAAATGCTCGATAATTTGGAAGAGAATGTGAAAGCAGGAAAAATGACACCCGAAGATAAAACAGAACTCAAAATGAGCATAGGTAAATTACCGCAAATTTTGTTAGATAACACCGATAGAAACAGAACTTCACCATTTGCATTTACTGGAAACAAATTTGAGTTTCGTGCAGTAGGATCATCAGCAAACTGTGCAAGTGCAATGATAGCTTTAAATGCTATAGTCGCAAAACAATTAAATGAGTTTAAAACAGTGGTTGATGCTGCTATTGAGAAAGGAGTTAAAAAAGATGAAGCAATTTTAAAAGAACTACAACAACTAATAAAAGCTTCAAAAAAAATAAGATTTGAAGGGAATGGCTATGGCGATGCTTGGGTAAAAGAAGCCGAAAAAAGAGGACTCTCAAACTTAAAAAACACACCAAGAGCCATTAAAACCATGGTCGATAAAAAAACCAAAAAACTCTTTGCTGACCTAGAGGTTTTTACGGAAGTAGAATTAGATGCTCGATACGAAATAGAATTAGAAAATTATATTTTAAAACTTCAGATTGAATCAAGAGCATTAGGTGATATTGCAAGAAATCATATCTTGCCAACTGCTTTTAAATACCAAAATGTTTTATTAGAGAATATTAAAGGAATGAAAGAAGTTTTTGGCACTGAAAGTAAAACATTAGCAAAACCTCAAGAGGAAATTTTAAGAGCATTATCATTACATACAACTATTATTAAGCAAAAGTTAGATGAAATGCTAGAGGAAAGAAAGTTAGCAAATAAAATAGATAATCCAGAAATAAAAGCATTAGCCTATTGCGATAAAGTAAAACCTTATTTTGATGAAATAAAATATAATGCAGATAAATTGGAACTTTTAATTGATGATTCATACTGGCCTTTACCGAAATTAAGAGAGATTTTATTTACCAAATAAAAAATAATGATTGTAAATAAATTAAAGAATTGTTAGAAAATAAAAAAAATATGCTATTTTTGTCTGACTTAATTTTGATTTATATCGAATAAATAGTTATTTTAGCCAAAATTCTAAAAAGAATAAAATTATTAAAAATATGAGAAAAATATTAGCTACTTTATTTATGATTACTGCAATAGGCTTTACTGCTAACGCTCAAAAAGACTATAAAAATGAAGCAGATGTTGCCTTTAGTGGATATAAATACTATCAAGCAATAGAAATGTATAAGAAAGCTTATACTAAAGAAAGTAAAAACGAAAACAAATCAGAGATACTTTTTCAAATAGGAGAGTGCTACCGTTTAAAAAATGACGGAAAACAAGCCGCTGTTTGGTATGAAAAAGCAATAAAAGCAAAACATGATAATCCGTTGGCTTATTTATACATTGCAGATGTTTATAAATCGGAAGGCAGGTATGAAGATGCAATAGTTGAATATGGTAAATATAAAGCCGCTGTTCCTGGAGACAAAAGAGCTGATGTAGGTATTAAATCATGTGAAAGTGCAAAGAAATGGTTGGATGAACCTACAAGAATCATTGTAACTCCAATGCCTCAAATTAATTCTGAAGATTATGATTTTTCTCCTGTGTTTGCCGATAAAAAAGGTGAAGAATTATATTTTACTTCAACAAGACAAGGTTCAACAGGAGCTTCAATTTCAGATGTTACAGGAATGAATTTTTCTGATATTTATGCTACAAAAAGAGATAAAAAAGGAAAATGGAGTGAACCAACTCCTCTAAATGAAACGATTAATTCACCAGCAGAAGAAGGAGCTTCAGTTTTAAATGAGAAAAAAAATCAAATTTATTTTACACGTTGTGGTGTGGAAAAAAACGGCATTATGGGATGTAGTATTTTTACTGCAAAAAAATCTGGTCAAAAATGGGGTGATGCAGAATTAATTCCAATTGCATCTGACACTTTTGCTATAGGTCATCCTGCAATCTCTAATGATGAATCAACATTAATATTTGCTTCTGATATGCCTGGCGGACAAGGAGGGAAAGATTTATGGTATATTACTTATAATACAAAAGCAAAAACTTGGTCAGAACCAGTTAATTTAGGAGCAGAAATCAACACATCAGGAGATGAAATGTTTCCTTATGTTAGATTTAATGGAGAGTTGTATTTTGCATCAAATGGTCATCCTGGAATGGGAGGGTTAGATTTGTTTAAAGCAGAAAGCAAAGGCGTAAATCAATGGGGTAAAGTTGAAAACTTAAAATCACCAATGAACTCAGCAGGGCATGATTTTGGAATCGTTTTCGAAGAAGATAAAGATAGAGGCTTTTTTACTACTAGTCGTGAAGGTGGTAAAGGTGGAGATGATATTTGGGAATTTTATCTTCCTCCAATGTTATATGCAATTAATGGTATCGTAAAAGATTTAGAAACTTCTGAACCGTTGGCAAATGCAACCATTAAATTAATTGGAACGGATGGAAGTAGTGCAGAAGTTACTTCTGACGCTTCTGGTAACTTTACTTTTGCAGAAAATGGAAGTGCTCGTTACATTAACCCTAACACATCTTATTCATTAGTTGTAACAAAAAAAGATTATTTGATTGCAAAAGGTAAAGAAACTACCGTTGGTCTTAAAGCTTCAAAAACTTTTAATCACGAATATAACCTTCAACCAGTTATAAATACAGTTATAAAATTACCTTTAATTGAGTATGAATATACGAAATGGGATTTATTGCCAAACTCTAAAGATTCGTTGAATTTCTTATATAACGTAATGGTAGAAAACCCAACAATTATTATTCAGTTACGTTCGCATACCGATTTTAGAGGAAGTAATAAAAACAATATGGTGCTTTCACAAAAAAGAGCTCAATCTTGTGTGGATTACTTAGTGAAAGAAAAAGGTGTTGATCCTGATAGAATTGTAGCTAAAGGTATGGGTGAAGAAGAGCCATTAAAAATGCCTGATGGAACTTTATTAAATGAAAAATACATTAATGCTTTGAAAACTAAAGAAGAGAAAGAAGAAGCACATCAACGAAATAGAAGAACTGATTTTAAAGTGTTAAGCACGGATTTTGTACCTAAAAATCCTGCACCAGAAGAAGCACCAAGTAATTAGATAAATAACATACTAAAAAAAGCATCCGATTAAATTAGTTGGATGCTTTTTTTATACCCTTAACATAGTGTTTAAAACATGAGCAAATCAGAAAAATACATGCAAAGAGGTGTTTCAGCTTCCAAAGAAGATGTACATCAAGCAATTCAAAACATTAATAAAGGACTTTTTCCTAAAGCATTTTGCAAAATTGTTCCCGATACATTAACAGGAAGTAACGAGCATTGTATTATTATGCATGCAGATGGAGCTGGTACAAAATCAGCATTGGCTTATGCCTATTGGAAAGAAACAGGCGATGTATCTGTTTGGAAAGGCATCGCCCAAGATGCAATTGTGATGAATTTAGATGATTTAATTTGTGTTGGAGCAACAGATAACATCTTAATTTCATCAACCATAGGTAGAAATAAAAATTTAATTCCAGGAGTTGTTATTGCTGAAATAATTAATGGTACAGAAGAAATTCTTGCCGAATTGAGAAAGCAAGGCATTGGAATTTATTCTACAGGAGGTGAAACAGCCGATGTAGGCGATTTAGTAAGAACCATAATTGTTGATTCAACCGTTACTTGCCGAATGAAAAAGGCTGATGTGATTGATAATGCAAACATTAAGGTAGGAAATGTGATTGTTGGATTGGCTTCTTTTGGACAAGCAACTTATGAAAAGGAATATAATGGAGGCATGGGAAGTAATGGATTAACTTCAGCTCGTCATGATGTATTTGATAAAACTATTTCCGAAAAATATCCTGAAACCTACGATAATAATATCCCAACCGAGTTAGTCTATTGTGGAGGGAAAAAGTTAACAGACAAGGTTGATGGTTCTACACTTGATGCTGGAAAGTTAGTTTTATCACCAACACGAACCTATGCTCCAATTGTAAAAGCCATTTTAGAAAAGTTTGCAGGGAAAATAGATGGCATTGTGCATTGTAGTGGCGGTGCACAAACAAAAATCCTTCATTTTGTTGATGATTTACATATTGTAAAAGATAATTTATTCGAAATTCCACCTTTGTTTAAACTTATTAAAGAACAATCTGAAACTGATTGGAAAGAGATGTACAAGGTATTTAATATGGGACACCGTATGGAATTATATGTTGATGAAATGTTGGCCGATGAAATTATTGCTATTTCAAAATCATTTAATGTTGATGCCCAAATTATAGGAAAAGTAGTTGCAAAAGGAGAAAAAAAATTAACAATAAAAAGCCCTTATGGTGAATTTATTTACCATTAAATACAACAATGAGTAGTTTATTAAAAAAATTAGAAGCCATAAACATTAGATACGATCAGATAAGCGAACAAATTGTTGATCCTGAAATTGTTTCTGATATGAAACGGTATGTGAAATTGAATAAAGAATATAAAGATTTAGAGGAAATAATCGTTTTATACAAAAAATATAAAGGAGTTCTTGATAACATAGCTTCATCTAAAGAATTGCTAAAAACAGAAACAGATAAGGAGTTTGTTGATATGGCAAAAGCTGAGGTTGAAACATTAACTGAGGAACAAGAAAAGTTAGAAGAACAAATTAAATTAATGATAGTTCCTAAGGATGAGGAAGATAGCAAAAATTCTATTGTGGAAATAAGAGCAGGAACAGGCGGTGATGAAGCATCTATTTTTGTAGGTGATTTGTTTAAGATGTACTCAAAATACATCGAAAAAAAAGGTTGGACTACCGAAATTTTATCATTAAATGAAGGAACTGCTGGAGGCTATAAAGAAATTTCATTTTCAGTACAAGGAGAAGATGTATATGGAATTTTGAAATTTGAATCGGGAGTACATCGTGTGCAACGCGTTCCACAAACAGAAACACAAGGTAGGGTTCATACTTCTGCTGTTACAGTAGCTGTTTTGCCCGAAGCTGAAGAAGTGGATATTGAAATAAGAAAAGACGATATAAAACGTGATACCTACCGTTCTGGAGGTGCAGGAGGTCAAAATGTAAATAAAGTGGAAACCGCAGTTCGTTTAACACATATCCCAACAGGGATTGTAATTGAACGTCAAGTTGCTCGTTCGCAACTGAAAAATTACGAAATGGCAATGACGGCTTTACGGACAAAACTTTACGAAGCAGAAGTGATTAAAAGAGAACAAGCCCGAGCTGCCGAACGAAAATCACAAATTTCAACAGGAGATAGATCAGCTAAAATTAGAACCTATAACTATCCGCAAGGAAGAGTAACCGACCACCGAATAGGATTAACATTATATAATTTAGATGCTATTGTTGCAGGAGATATTGATGAGATAATTCAGGCATTAAAATTGGCAGAAAATGCCGAAAAATTACAAGCAGGTGTTGTTTGATGTGATAAGTAATAATTGAAAATGGCTAATTGAAAATTTTGAAGACTGTGAACTGAAGACTGTAAATTAAAAAATAATCAATGACAAAACAAGAACTAATCAATCAAATAAAAAGCAAACAATCTTTTTTGTGTGTAGGATTAGACCCTGATTTAACCAAAATTCCAGCACATCTTTTAAAAGAAAAAGACCCCATTTTTGAATTTAACAAGCAAATTATTGATGCTACGTATGATTTATGTGTAGCTTATAAACCCAATACTGCTTTTTATGAAGTTTATGGTACAAAAGGCTGGGAAGCACTCCAAAAAACATTGGAATATATCCCCAAAGAGCATTTTACAATTGCCGATGCAAAAAGAGGAGATATTGGAAATACATCAACTATGTATGCCAAAGCCTTTTTTGAAACATTGAATTTTGATGCCATTACCGTTGCTCCTTACATGGGAGAAGATTCTGTAAAACCATTTTTAACCTTTGAAAATAAATGGGTTATTTTATTGGCATTAACCTCAAATAAAGGAGCTGATGATTTTCAGTTTTTTGAAGGACAAAATGAAAAATTATTTGAAAAAGTACTTCAACAAGCAAAAAAATGGGGAGATGATAAAAATTTAATGTATGTAGTAGGAGCAACTCGACCAGAAATGTTACAAGAAATACGAAAAATTGTACCAGATAATTTTTTGTTAGTACCTGGCGTTGGTGCTCAAGGTGGTTCATTAGCAGAAGTTTGTAAATTTGGTATGAACAAAGATGTTGGTTTGTTAGTTAATTCTTCAAGAGGAATTATCTATGCAGGAAACGATAAAAATTTTGCTAAAAAATCTCGTATTGAAACACAAAAAATTCAAGAAGAAATGCATATCTTGTTGAACAATAATTTATATTAATAACTAAACTTAAAAAAACATGAATCCAGCATCATTTACACCAATTATTTATATTGCAATAGCTATAATATTCTTTTCAGGAGCTTTCTTTATAGTAAAACAAAAAACAGCAATTATTATTGAACGATTTGGTAAATTCCAACGAGTAGCAACAGCAGGTTTTAACTTAAAAATTCCTATTATTGATAAAAAAGCGGGCTCGGTAAACCTAAAAGTAATGGAATTGCCTGTTGATGTGGAAACCAAAACTAAAGATGATGTTTTTGTTCGATTGGTTGTTTCTGTTCAATATTTTGTTGTAGAAAGCAAAGAGGGAATCCAAACTTCATTTTATAAATTTGATGATCCAGCTCGGCAAATACAATCTTATGTGTTTGATTCTATTCGTTCGGAAGTACCCAATATGTTTTTAGATGATGTTTTTAGCGAAAAAGATAAAATAGCCAAAGCAGTTCAAATAGAATTGGCTGATATTATGGAAGAATATGGGTTTAAAATCATCAAAGCACTTATCACAGATATTGATCCTGATGCAAAAGTAAAACACGCAATGAACGAAATTAATGCTGCTAAACGTATGAAAGAAGCAGCGAAAGAATATGCCGAAGCCGAAAAAATTAAAGTGGTAAAAGCTGCCGAAGCCGAAGCAGAAAGTAAGCAATTACAAGGGGTTGGTATTGCCAATCAACGAATAGCAATAGCCAATGGTATGAAACAATCGGTTGAAGAAGTGAAAGGGGCAATGGATGAGGGTGTTACAGGGCAACAAGTAATGAATATGTTGTTTATGACTCAACATTATGATACCGTAGCCCGTTTGGCTGAACAAGGTGTAAATACTATATTCATGCCTTATTCTCCAACTACAGTTGGAGATTTGCAAACACAGATTCAATCGAGTTTGTTAGCAGCAGATACAATTACTAAATCTACTCGAACTTCTGATTTTGCAAAGAAAAAGCCTACAAAAAAGTATGGAGACGTTGATTTAGATTCTAATGAATTGATTTAATTTTTTTAAATCTTAACAAATTGATTATTCATCGTATTTTTTAATACATTTGTCGTAATATAAACCTTTAAAAAAAATAAATATGAAAAAACTTTTACAATCATTATTAATTATGTTGTTTCTTGGAACAGCATTTAACACAACTGCTCAAATTAGATTGTTAGGAACTGATCCTAGTCAAGGGTTGCTTATGATAAAAAATTTCGGAACAACAACAGTTGACATCACAGGGCATATTGTTTGTACTCAAGCCAATTGCGTGACTATTTCAACTCTTAATATAGTTGGAGGAAGTCCTGCAGTTCTAATGGGCGGACAAACAGTTTGGTTAAATGGGTTTCCTATGAATTTAGCGGGAGGAGATTTAGCTTTATATATACCTGGAACAACTGGCACTGGATTTTCGAATGCAGCCAATATGTTAGATTATGTTCAATGGAAAACAGCTGGAAATGCTAAAGAAAGTGTAGCTGTTACTAAAGGAATATGGACTACGGGTGATTTTGTAGCAGGAAACCCTTCATATTCTTATTTTGGTAATGGCACTCAAAATGGTGTTGCCTTTTGGCAAGGAGTTCCTGTTTCTATTGATGAACTTACTTTAGAAAATAAAATTAGTTTATTTCCTAATCCTGCAACCCATATTTTAAACATTGATATTGCTTCGTCAGTAACAGTAATTTCTTATCGTTTAGTAAATTTATTAGGACAAACAATTATTCAATCTAATGAAAATGCTATTTCAGGTAAAATTTCTGTTGACGTATCAACAATTTCTAAAGGAAATTATACAATGGTAATTACTACATCTGAAGGTGTTGTTAATAAAAAAGTTGTGATTGCTCAATAAACAAGGGGTCATGACCCCTTGTTGGACTTTACAGACAGACACTATTTATGCAAAAAGCCCTGACGGTTTTAAAACAGTCAGGGCTTTGTTACTTTAATTTTGGTTACTACTCAGTCACTTATTTTTTTTCTCTTTGCCACTGATTACGTATATTCACACAGATTTTTCAAAGAAAAATCAAATCTGTGTATGAAATCTGCGAAAATTTATCAACAGTTTATCTATTTTTTCAAAATGTGTTGATGCTACCCGTGGTGTGTAATCAGTGGCATAATGAATAGCTGAGTAGTAACTAATTTTGTTTTATTGTTTAAATACCTTGGTAGAATAGTGGTTTTTCTCACCAACAATATTTAGCATATAAACACCTCTACTTAAATGTATTCTATCTAATTGAATTGGATTAAATCCTTTAGTTACAGTTAGTTTTTTTGAGGTAATAATTTTTCCTAATGCATCATATAAATAAAGCTGAAACTCTTCATCTTCAGAAATAGAAATGTTTAGGCCTAACTGATCATCTGAAAAAACAACCTGATTAACATCAAAATTTGTTGTTTTTCCACAGTTAGTTGCCACAATATTAAAATACTCAAATTGACCATTAAAATCAACTTGTTTCAAACGGTAGTAAGCAATTTCATTTGTTGTGTTATTATCAATGAAAGAATAGGTGTTGAAAGAATTACTACTTCCTGCTCCTATTTTTCTTCCAATTTCAAAAAAATCAACAGCATTGTAACTTTTTTCAATACTAAAATAATCATTACTAATTTCTGATAATGTAGCCCATGAAAGAACCGTTGCGTTTCCTTCGCAAGTTGCATCAAAACTTGCTAATGTTACAGGTAGAGGCGTAGAGTTATCTACTAAAATCCAATCTTTAAATAAATTAGCTGACGACACTACCGCATTGTTTACCCTATTATTAACAACATCTACTGTTCCGAACAATATATTTTCCCAATTACCACCAGGCCCTGGAGGTGTTGCCGGAAAAGGACAAGGTGTATTTCCTGAACCAGTTGTTGGATTAAAGCGTTGTGCTTGAAGATTTGCTTCGATAATTGTGTTTGTTCCTCCTGCTTCGTTGGTAAAATCATAGCCAAAACTCATGGTTGAGCCAGGCTTAGTACCATAACTAGCTCCATCAATACGCCAAAAACGATCCACCACAAACAGGGAAGCATCAGTTCCTATTGTTTGAGAACACATATTGGTAACAGCAGGAGCAACAGCAGGCCAAGGCAAGTTCATGTTGTTGGTTCTATACGTAGAAAGTAACAAACTTCCTCCGGCACTTCCGGCAGTAGTAATATTAATATCTACAGGTACTTTTACCAAATTAGTATTAGTAAAAGGCACTCTGTGTAGCCCTGTGTTAGCTCCAATATTCCATTTTACCAAATCCGTTTCGCTTTCTGATAAAATATTTCCACCAGTACCTAATAGCGTAACTGCATTGGCAGCTCCATTATCTATTACCAAATAAGCATTGTTTTCGATGTTGATGTAGCCACCGTTGTTAAATACCAGGCGGGCTTGGGAAAAGCCAATTATTGGTAATGTTAACAGCGATATGAGAAGTAGTTTTTTCATGGTGTTTATTTAGTTTCAATAGCTTTTTGTAATTCTAAAATTAGTTGTTCTAAGGCATCTATTCTTTCATTTTGAGCTTCCTGCTTAATTATTAACAGAGCTTGTTGTAATACTCTCAACTTGAATTTCATTTTCAATTCCAGACTTTGTTTTTGGTTTAATATAGGGAGGTGCTGGATTGAATCTTTCCGAAGCATAATCAGAAACTCGAGTTGTTCCATTCGAATAAGAATAAACTTCATTTGCTCTATTACCTACTAAACTCCATGAAAAACTAACATTTGATGTTCCTCCGTTTAATTCGATTACATCAAAACCTGTTGCAGATTTATTGGTAACATATACGCCATTACAATCACCTTCTAATTGAACAAAAATTTTAATTGGATGATTTTTATCAACATGTAAATTTTTAGCTAAAATAGGGTCAATTTCAATATGTGTTCTTCCTCCTGATAATTGACCAACTCCATAATCCATAAATAACACTTCTGGTGCTTCAGGGGCACACATAGATACTCTGTTGTTATTTAAATCATTAATGATAGTGCCAACTGTGCCTACTCCAATAATTTTACGAGAAGCACCATTCCAACCACCAACATAAGCAAAATCTCCAAAATTAGTTGAAAAATAGCCTCCATAAGCAGTTCCTCCACTATTGGCTAACCCTATTGTTCCAAAAGCATATCCTATACCAAATACTCCACCACCATTAGCTGGAGTCCCAGTTTTGAACCCCTCTATTGTTGAATATACATTTGTATTATTATTAATTTCTCCATAAATACTACTACCGATAGTAAGTGCGTTGTATCCATTAATTGCCCATTCTCTTCCAGCAGCAGCAACTGTAGAAACAAGATCTCCAACTACAGGAGCAGGTGTATTTATTCCAACTTGACCATTAGCAATTATCCTCATTCTCTCCACCCCATTCGTAGAAAACCCTAAAATATCAGTACCTATTCTATACATTCCCATATTAACATCAGTAGTCCATGAATAGGCAGGTGTAGCAGCAGTACCATTAAAAGTAGTAGCTAATTGTACATTTCTTAGTCGCAACCTTTCAACACCACCAGTTGACCAACTTAATTGGTCTGCAGCACTAAAATACATTCCGGTGTTCGGGTCTGTACTTCTTGAATAAAAAGGCAGAGCAGCTGTTCCGTTGGAATTAGCATGAACCTGATTGGCATTAGGTATTCTTAATCGTATAATGTTGTTGGTTCTAAAATCAACACCTTGAGCATTTGTGGTTCCTAAAAAATGTGTTCCAAATGTAGTATTTGCGTTACCTGTAATTTTCCAATCATCGCCTCCTGTTGAAACTCTAACCCAAGCAGCACCTCCCCAATAATAATAACCTGGAGTTACGTTGTTAGGAGCTACACCAGCAGTTGCGGTGTTGTAAACTAATAATGATGTAGCAGGGGCAGCAATTGGTCCAGCAGCATTAAGAGCTGTTAAAGCAACTCTTGGAACTAGTAGTCCTTTATTGGTGAAATTTACATCTAAACCAGCACTTGCAGCAGGTGCTGCTCCAGTTGCGTTAATACCAATATTTTGTGCGTTTAAATTGAATAATGCAAATTGAAAAACAACTGCGAAAAGGATAATTTTTTTCATGATAAAAAAGTTATGTTTGTAAATGAATTTATTTTCTAAATTGTAACTAATCAAGCAAATGTAATTAAAAACATAATTTAGATGCAAAAAAAAATAAGTATATTTTTCAACACTTGACGAAAATTACCTAGTAGGGGTTGCTTTTGTTGATAAGTATTTTACCTTAGTCTATCGGCTGAACGAACTAACTCATCGTCTTTTTTAATAAAATAAATGGCGAGGTAAGTAAAAAGCAATGAAATGATGGGAATAAAAACACCAATTTTGTAATTGATTAGAAGATGCTCTTCGTTGGTTGTAATCTTAGATGTAGCGGCTTCGCTATAAATGAAAATAGCAACTAATTTTAGTGCTAAAAGCAAAAGAATCAATTTAGAAAGCTTTAATTGTAAGCCTCTGTTTTTATAAATAAAAATAATATAAGTAGCTAAAAGCGTAATGATTCCAGCTAATACCCCTACGCCCATATTTTTAAAAACGATTTCGTGTGTATTTTCCTCTGTAATGAAAACGTAATAAGCATTCATTGTAAAGAAGTTTTCATAGTCGATAAGTTCTATTATTGGCGCGAAAGAAAATACTATCCCTAAAAGAGCAACTAATAATAAAAACAAACTTTGAATACGTTGTATCATAATTTTTTAGTTTTGGCAAAGCTACATATTTTTTAAAAATAAATGTTTTTTGATAAGGTTGAAAGAAAAATTTGTAAAGTTCTTGAACTAACATTAGCTTTGTGTTTCTTTGTGATTTTGTGTCTTAGTGGCATATTTTTTTTATTTATTTTTTGTTACTGTTCGGATTGCTGAATAATTTCTGCCACAAAGGCTCGAAGGCAGGAAGTTTCACTAAGAATTCTTTGTGTTTCTTTGTGATTTTGTGTCTTAGTGGCATATTTTTTTGATATTTTGGAATTACAGGATTAAGAGTGAATATTTTTTTTACTAAAAGGTCGGGGTAATAAATCGTAATCAACTTATATGGTTTTAGCCACAATTAGTATGTTTGTAGTAAATTTTTTATGTCAATTTGTGTTTAAGTGTATATTTGTTTTTATAAAAGAACTTCACTCTTAATCCTGTAGTGCCGTTTTTCTAAAAAATTCCCATGAAACAAAAAATTGTGGTTTTTACAGGTGCCGGAATAAGTGCCGAAAGTGGTATCCAAACTTTTAGAGATGGTGATGGCTTGTGGGAAAATCATGATATACGGCAAGTAGCAACTCCTGAAGCATGGAATGAAAACCCGAGATTGGTATTAGATTTTTACAATGAACGAAGAAAACAGGTGTTGAAAGCACAACCAAACCAAGCTCATCAATCACTTGTTTTGCTTGAGCAAAATTTTGATGTTCAAATTATTACTCAAAACATTGATGATTTACATGAAAGAGCCGGTTCTACAAAAGTGTTGCATCTCCATGGAGAAATTTTAAAAGCTCGTAGCACTTTTGATGATGAGCTTTATGATTGGAAAAAACCTGCATTAAAATTAGGAGATAAATGTCCGAAAGGTTACCAACTTCGTCCGCATGTGGTTTGGTTTGGAGAGCCTGTACCGAATATGATGGAAGCAGCAAAAGTTTGTGAAAATGCTGCTGTTTTGATAGTTATTGGCACTTCGCTAAATGTTTATCCAGCAGCTAACATTCTTAATTTTGTTTCTGCTAATTGCGTGAAATATTTAATAGATCCAAAAAAACCTGCTTCATTTTTAGAAAACAACATCCAATTTATACAAAAGAAAGCAGGAGAGGGTGTTGCTGAGTTGGTTAATCAGCTGATGTCTTTAAAAGAGAAAGTTTAAACAAAGTGGTTAGTCACCAATTACCTAAAAGTGTTTTATTTTTAAAATCAAGTGTTATCGTATTTTTTAAAAAAAGTGTATTTCCTATAAGTCCGTCAATTTCAATTAAGGATAAATCGGTAAGTGGTGAATAAATTTTGTTACAATAAATATTTTTGCCTTTCATTTCTTTGTTGAAAAGTGAAAAAGAAACAATAACCTTATGCTTTAAAAGAATATGAGTGCTTCCATAGGCACCTGATAATGATATTGAATCAATGTTTTTGTTAGCAGTTCTTTGACCTGATAATAATTCCCAAAAATCATTAGTTCCAAATAAATCAATAAATGAAGCTCCCGAATCCCACATTAAACAGTAATTTTTATTATTTATGGGTACTTCAAAACTTATGAAACCGCCTTTTATTTCAAATGGAAAAGATGAATGAGGATTATTTTCGAATAATAAAGAATTACCAAAAGAGATATTTTGATTCAAAAAATCAATAGATAAAAGAGGTTGAGCTAAAATAAAATCAAGACCTAACAAACCTATTATAGGAATATTATTGAAAACTTCACAATTAGTTTCATTGTCAATTTTAAAAGTTAATTGGTGGGTTTTGTATTCACAAACAAAATTCAAGTGTAAATTATTGCTTTTACCCTCATTAGTAGTAAAAGAAGTAAGAGCATCTTTATAGATAATACTTGATTTAGTTCCAGTATCGAGTTGGATGAAGCAATCATTATTATTAATTTTAACAGGTATTAAAATTGCAGCATGATTAATATATTCACCATTTATAAAGTCTTTAAACCATTGAAATTGCATTTGCTTTAGCTATTAAATTTTATTTTTCGAAACGACTTCTATATTTCTTTTTAATCCGCTGAATTTGGTTCTTTTTACGGCAGATTTTCTAAAAATTTCATTAAAAATATCTTGCGTAATTTCTTCCCATTCTTTTTTGCTGTAGTTTAACAATCTGCTGTCGGGAGCAAAAAGTGGCTCTTGGTGCGGAGTTGAAAACCTGTTCCAAGGGCAAACATCCTGACAAATGTCGCAACCAAAAATCCAGTCGTTAAAATTTTTAGTGTGTTCTTTTGACAGCAATTCATCTTTTAATTCTATGGTGAAGTAGGAAATACATTTGCTTCCGTCAATTACATTATTAGGTAAAATGGCATTGGTCGGACAAGCATCAATGCAAGCTGTGCAAGAACCACAATAATCTTTTATAGGTGTATCGTATTGTAGTTCTACATCTAAAATAATTTCTGCTAAAAAGAAAAAAGAGCCTTGTTTTTTGTTGATGAGCATGGTGTTTTTTCCTATCCAACCTAATCCGCTTTTTTTTGCCCAAGCTCTTTCTAAAATTGGTGCTGAGTCGGTAAAAACACGGGCATTAATTTCTCCAATTTCATCAATTAATAGTTGTAAAAAGGTTTTAAGTTTATCTTTTATAATAAAGTGATAATCTTGTCCGTAAGCGTATTTACTGATTTTATACGTGTTGTCTTGTTGTTCTTTTTCAGGGAAATAGTTGTACATTAGTGAAATAACCGATTTGCTTCCTTCCACTAGTTTGGTGGGATTTAAACGTTTTTCAAAATGATTTTCCATGTATTGCATATTACCGTGCATGTTGTTGGAAAGCCATTTTTCAAGTCGGGGAGCTTCTTCTTCTAAAAATTCAGCTTTTGAAATACCGCAAAAAGAAAAGCCTAATTCCGTAGCTTTTTGTTTGATCGTATTTGAGTAATTTTTTGACAAAAATAAAGTGTTATGTAAAAATTTGCTCGGTTTTATCAAAACCTATTTGCTATTATTGATTTGTATATGCTCAATCTGATTATGTGTTGATGTGTCGCTTTTAACTAAAAAAAAGAAGAGTCCAAATAAGAGAATACTTATGAAAATGATTACTGAAAATAAAACAATAATTAAATTTCGATTTACTTTGAAATTTTTATTGTCTTCAGCTCTTGAAATTGGACTTTGAGAAGATTGTTTATTTTTAGTAATTGACATAAAAAAGTAATTTGTATTATGGATTAAAATTGATTGTAAAACTACGTTCTCCAGAATCATTAAAAGGGCCAGGAATTAACTGCTTATTTTTATCCAACAAACGCAAACGAATGGTATTTTCTTTTTTTGTCAATCCTTCTATTTGGTAAGCAGCCCATTTTTTGATGTAAAAAACGGTTTCATTAATGGTAACTTCCAGCTGATTACCAAGCTCATCAAGAGAAGTATTTACCAAGCAAAAATCTAAAATAGGTTGGTTGTTTTGAGGTAAATAATAAAACAAATGAGGTGTTTTTGTGTTGAAAACAGGTTCGTCAAAAAGTACAATGTTTTCCAAAAAAGTTGCTTTGTTGGTTTTGATAGCCAGCTTGTTTTTATCGGTTAAAAAAGCTAAAAAAACATTGTTTCCTGCTAAAAATTCTTGCTCCACTATCGTAGAGGTGTGTGTTTGAATGGTATAATTATTTTGAATAGTTGTTATGCTAAAATTTTGGTTGTTTTCAATAGTAAAATGAAGGGCATTTAATCCTTCTTTAAAGGGCTGGGGTTTTAATGAAAGTGAAGCTTCTGGATAGGATTGTGTTTTAATTTCTGTAAGCGAAATTTCATTAACAATGTAATTTTTAATTTCTTTATCTATTTTTGGTTCAATCAGTTGAAGGTTTTCCGATTGCTCTTTGTTGTTCTGATAGCTATCTGGATTGTTTTCCTTTTCAGTATTGCACGAAAAAAAGATTACAACAACACAAGAAAGAAACCAAATTTTATTTTTCATAATCTATTGAAAATTAAGAATCAACTGATTTTTTTCAACCGCTTCGCCCGTGTTAACCGAAATGCTTTTAATTACTCCGTCAGTTGGCGATTTTATTGCATTTTCCATTTTCATGGCTTCTAAAATAAGTAATGTATCTCCTTTTTGAACAGTTTCTCCCTCTTTTGCAAGTAATGAAAGTACCAATCCGGGCATAGGAGCTTTTAGTTCAGCAACTTTGGTGGTTAATAAATTATCCATTCCTAACAGATGTAGCAATTCATCGTATTTATCTTGCAATTGCATTTTAAACTTCACACCGTTTATTTTTACAAAAACAGTTTTTTCATCACGATTGAGTTTTAACAATTCCAAATTGTAAGATTTATTATCCTTTATAGCATGAAAAAGATGGGGTTTTATTTTTATCACATTCCAAGAAAACAATTCGTTGTTCAATTTGCCTTTCAATGTGTTTTTGTCTATCTCGACTTTATATTCATTTTTATTTTCAGCAATTACTTTAATTACACGCATAAATAGTACTTTTATTTTTTTAAATAATAAGTTCAAAAATAAGTATAAAAACGATGCATTAATGCGATTAAATTATAAAAAATTAGGAACAGGGCAACCCTTAATTATTATTCATGGGCTTTTCGGTTCGTTAGATAATTGGATGACTTTTGCAAAAACAATGTCAGAAAAATATGAGGTGTATTTGGTTGATGCTAGAAATCATGGGCAATCTCCTCATAGCAATGTGTTTAATATACAAGTTATGGCAGATGATTTAAAAGAATTTATAGATAAACATCAATTGATAGATTCCATAATTTTAGGTCATTCCATGGGAGGAAAAATAGCTATGCAATTTGCTGTTGAGTATTCGCATTTAGTATCAAAATTAATTATTGTTGATATTGCTCCAAAAGCATATCCAGTACATCATGAGTTGATTATTGAAGGGTTGCTATCATTGGATTTTAATGTGATAAAAACAAGAAATGCGGCAGATGAAAAATTAATCAAATACATACCTGATTTATCTGTTCGTCAATTTTTGTTAAAAAATCTTTATTGGATTGAAAAGGAACGATTGGCTTTTCGTTTTAATTTAGAAGTAATTGCAAAAAACATTGCGGAAATTGGTGTAGCCATAAATTCAAATGGGAGTCAATTTATTAAACCAACACTTTTTATAAGAGGCGAAAAATCCAATTATATTTTAGATAGTGATAGGGAAGAAATAAAAAGTATTTTTCCTAAAGCAGTTATTGGAACGATTAAAAATTCAGGGCATTGGATACATGCCGAACAACCAGAAGCATTCTTATCTATGATAAAAAATTTTATTGCATAAAATTCTTTTTTGCAACTAAATTTTTCATTGCAACGTCAAATTAAAAAACTAATTAGTTTTTTAATATGTTTTAAGTATTGCAATACGCAACATTTTTTGTATTATTGTCGTAATTATTCTCTTAATAAAAAATAAGTGATGAATTTTAGAAAAGATAGTATATTGGTATCTAAACTATTAGTGGTTTTGATGCTCGCAATTAATTCTTTTGCTGCCGATTTATATTGGGTAGGAAATAGTGGAAACTGGAATGATGCTTCGCATTGGTCTGCCACAAGTGGTGGAAATGGAGGCGTTGGAATACCAACTATAAATGATAATGTTTATATTAATCAACAATCGTTTAATCAAACAGGAACAATAACTGTAACAGGAAACATTAAAGCAGCTAATTTTAACTTTTCTTCAAATCAATCTGTTGAATTTTCATCAACAACAGCAGCAACATTTCAAGTTTCGGGCAATTTTTCACTAAACCAGTTGTTTGAAAATAACTTTTATGGAAAAATAATTTTCACATCCAACCAACCTAATACCATTTTAAAATCAGCAAGAAAATCTTTTTTAGGTGATATTGAATTTGATGGTGTTGGAACATGGAATATGGTTGATGATGTTGTTTTAACAGATTCAAATTACATTTATATCAAACAAGGAGAAATAAAAGCAAACAACATTACCATTTATTCGGGAGGGATTGTTAATCAAGGCAATGCAGTTAAAAAAATTAACTTAACCAAAGCGGTTTTATACACGCACAACAAAGCTGTTTTTGATGCTCCTAATTTCACGTTAGCTAATGATGAATCTGATGTAATTGTATTCCGAAACGCTCAAGAAATAAAATTAGGCAACATTGATGAAAAAACAGTTACCCTGAGCAATGGAACAACAATGCGGAATCCTTGTGGTTCTCCTGCTTTTACCATAACTACAACCGTTATTTCCAATTATAATGGTTTTGGCGTTTCTTGCCAAGGTGCTTGCGATGCTATTGTTGTAGTTTCGGTAACAGGAGGTGTAGGACCTTTTCTTTTTTTATGGCTTGGAGCTCCACCACCTGGCAACACTAACGATACGCTCTTTAATGTTTGTCAAGGTAATATAGGTGTTCAAGTAACTGATTTAGGACAAAGTCCACCTTTTGGTGTACAATGTTCCGATCAAGTTCTTGTTACGAATCCTATTGCTATTGCTATTAATCAAATAGGCGTTATTCCTCCAAGCTGTAATGGTGATTGTGATGGTACCATAGGTACTAGTATTGCTTTTGGAGTTCCTCCATATACAATTTCATGGGTACAAGTACCTGACACAACAGCTATTATTAATAACCTATGTGCAGGACCTTACACCATAAATGTTGTTGATGCCAATGGATGTACCGCTTCTCAAAATTTTAATTTAGCACAAACTCCTGCAGTAACTTTTCAATTAGATAGTACCAACATCAATTGCTTTGGAACTTGCACAGGAACAGCTACAACATCATTAGTAACTGGTGGAAATGGTGGTCCTTATACTTATTTATGGACTCCCAATGGAGAAGTAACGCCTAATTTAACTAATTTATGTCCGGGTGTTTATGGAGTAACTGTTTCTGACCCTCAAGGTTGCTCGGCAATTGATAGCGTAACGATTACCATTCCTAATCAATTACAATGGGATACTATAGTGCAACAAGTAAGTTGTGGTGGACTTTGTGATGCTTCAATTACGGTAAATATTCTAAGTGGTGGAACTGCTCCATTTACTCATTTTTGGAGTAATGGGTTTAATAGCACAGGATTGTCTTCAACCATCAATAACTTATGCATCGGAACTTACACAGATTCTATAGTTGATGGAAATGGTTGTGATACTGTTGTTACCATTATCATTACGGAACCGCAACCTTTAATTACTTCAACCAACTCAACCAATGTAACTTGTTTTGGAACGTGTAATGGAACTGCGGTTACAACAACCTCTGGAGGAACTCCGGGATATACTTATACTTGGTCATCCATTCCCGGGGGATTAATTTTTGGAGGACAGGGAACAGATTCTATTTTTAACCTATGTCCCGGTCAATATATTGTAGATATTATTGATAGTAATAGTTGTACAGTTTCGGATACGATAACTATCACAGAACCGGCTTTGTTAGTAGCCAATCCATCATCAACACCTCCTTCTTGTGCTGGAGTTTGTGATGGAAGTGTTACAGCAAACCCAACAGGTGGAACAACCCCTTACTCTTTTCTTTGGAACGGTCCGGGTGGTCCTTATTTTACAAATCCTGTTAATAGTTTATGTGCAGGAACTTATATTGTAACAGTTACCGATTCAAATAATTGTGTTGCCATCGATAGTGTTACATTGGTTGCTCCTCAACCTGTATCTATTACACTTGCTAAAACAGATATAAGTTGTAATGGTGTTTGTGACGGAACAGCAACGGCAGTAATTAATGGAGGGACAACACCATATTCTTCGATAGTATGGACAAGCATTCCTGCTGGGCAAGTTTCAACAGGACAAGGAACCCCAACTATTTCTAATTTATGTGCAGGAACTTACACCATAAACATAACTGATGCTAATGGATGTACTGCCAACGCTTCTATTGCCGTAAATGAACCTTTGGCAATTACAGCAAGTTTAACTCAAACAGACGCTTCTTGTAATGGTGTTTGCGATGGTACAGCTACCATAACTCCAGCTGGAGGTATTCCTCCCTATACTGTTTCTTGGAACGGTGGACCTTTTATTCCTGTTGTAGGATCTAATACCATAACTAATCTTTGTGCTGGACCACAAACTGTTATCATTAGAGATGCAAATAACTGTCCGCTCAACCTCAATTTTACAATTATTGAACCTGGTGCCCTAACAACAACAACAACTGGGACAAACCTTTTGTGCAACAATGTTTGTAATGGTTCGGCAACAACAATTCCTGTTGGAGGGACAGGTACTTATAGTTATAATTGGACAACCAATCCTATTGGGCTTACATTTACTGGTCAAGGAACAAACTCAATTGCAAATCTTTGTGCTGGAACATACATAGTAACCATTACAGATGTTAATTTATGTTCTACAGTTGATTCTGTGGTTATAGCAGAGCCTGCGGTTTTAAATCCGAATGTTCAATTTACAGCTATTTCTTGTAATGGAGCAAATGATGGGAGTGCAGGTTCATTTCCTAATGGAGGTGTTCCTAATTATAACATTAGTTGGGTGTTATTGCCTGGAACTCCAATTGCCGGAAATCCCATAAATAATTTAGGTCCGGGACAGTATGAAGTAACTGTTACAGATGCAAATGGTTGTATAGGTAAAGATACCGTTACCATAACTAATCCTCCGGCTTTATCTGTAAATGTTGTACCCACTGCTGCAAGTTGCCAAACCACTTGTGATGGTTCTGCTACAGCAACTCCTGTTGGCGGAACATCTGGATATACCTATCAATGGAATGATACTGCTTCTCAAATAACTCAAACGGCTACCAATTTATGTGCAGGAACCTATACTGTAGTTGTTACAGATACCAATGGTTGTACAACCAACGGATCGGTAACAATAGCACCTTTAATTACGATAGTTATTGTTGCTAACCCAATAACTATAAGTTGTAATGGATTGTGTGATGGTACAGCTATAGCAACTCCTTCTGGAGGAACACCTCCATACACTTACAGTTGGTCTAATGGAGATAATACTTCTTTAGCAGACAGTATATGTCCAGGTTGGATATATTTAACAGTAATTGATTCAAATGATTGTTTTTCAGTAGATTCAGTATTCATGCCTGTATCTCCTACTGTATTGGTTCCAAATGCTACTATAGATCAACAAATTAGTTGTAATGGTAATTGTGATGCCATGGTTTCTTCTGCACCAACAGGTGGAACTCCACCATACAGCATATCATGGTCTATACCTGATACAAATAATGTATGTGCAGGATTTGCTGTTGTTACAGTTACTGATGCAGGTAATTGTGTTCAAACAGATACATTAACAATTATTAATCCTGATACTATTTCGCCTAATCCTACGATTACTGATTTAACATGCAATGGCACTGGAAATGGAAGTATATGTCTTGCACCAACTGGAGGAACACCAGGGTTTAGTTATTTATGGTCAGGTGGATTAGGAATTGGAGCTTGTATTAACAACCAACCCGCAGGAAATTACACTGTTACAATTACAGATACTAATGGTTGTTCTCGAATTGAAACATATACAATAAATCAACCTGTTTTATTATCTTCAAATGCAGTATCAACCAATGTAACTTGCTTTGGAGCTAATGATGGTACAGCTGGGATACTTGTGAATGGAGGAACATTGCCTTATACTTATAATTGGTCATCGACATTTCTTGATACAGCAACCATATATAATTTAGCACCAGGGCCTTATTCAGTTACTGTTGTTGATGCTAACGGTTGTACTACAACACAGAATTATACCATTACAGAACCAAACCAAATTAATCCAACAGCAACAGGAACAGGTATTGCTTGTGGTGGTACGCCTTGCACAGGAACAGCAACAACAAATCCAACAGGTGGAACTCCTGGGTATATTTATCAATGGTCAACATCAACTAATCCTAATTTTAGCACAAATCAATCTATTAATAGTTTGTGTCAAGACACGTATTATATTTTGGTAACAGACATTAATGGGTGTACTGGATTAGATTCATTTATTGTAAACTCTCCTACAACATTGAATGTTACGCTTAGCAGTACAGATGTTGTTTGTAATGGACAAGCTGATGGAACGGCTACAGCAGCTCCTGTAGGAGGAACGCCTCCTTATTCCTATTCTTGGGTAGGAACGTGTAATCCTGTGCCCAATAACACACCAACCATAACAGGATTATGTCCGGGAAATTATACAGTAACTGTAACAGATTCATTTGGATGTTTCTTTATAGGATCCGTAACCATCAATGAACCGGCAAATATTAGTGCAAATCCAACCATAACTCCAGCAAATTGTGGTGTTTGTGATGGTGTTATAGCAACTTTACCAACAGGAGGAAGTGGTGTTTATACTCATTCTTGGTCTAATGGAGCAACTACTCCAATAATAACAAATTTATGCCCGGGATTTTATACCGATACCATTACAGATAATAATGGTTGTATAGGAATTTTTACTATGGCAGTGAGTAATCCTACCGGACCATCAGGAATAACATCAACGGTTATCAATGCATCTTGTTTTGGAGCTTGTGATGGTGGGTTAAATGCTATTCCTATTGGCGGGTTATCCCCTTTTTCTTATGCTTGGACATCTGTTCCTCCGGGAGGCCCTTATCCAAATGATAGTACGTTAACAAATTTATGTACGGGAACTTATTTTTTAACCTTAACAGATGCTAATGCCTGTGTGTTAGCAACTACTGTGTTGGTTGGAGAAGCCGATAGTATCACTGAAAATTTATCCATTACAAATACTGCTTGTAATGGTTTTTGCAATGGAACAGCAAATGTAAATCCTTCGGGAGGTACAGCTCCTTATACTTACTTATGGAGTAATGGTTCTACTGCTGCTTCTACATCAGGTTTATGTGCTGGTGCTGCGAGTGTAACCATAACCGATGCTAACGGTTGTTCTAAATTAGTAACTTTTACGATTGCAGCTCCTACAGGAATAACTTCAAACACAACAACAACCGATGCGTTGTGTAACGGAGTTTGCAATGGTACTGCAACAGCTAATCCAACAGGAGGAGTAACTCTATATACTTATTTATGGAACGATGCGTTAGCTCAAACTACCCAAACAGCAACTGGATTATGTGCAGGAACCTATTTTGTTGTTATTACAGATGCAAATGGTTGCACAGGAAATGATACGATAACCATTAATGAGCCTACTGTTATTGTTCCTAACCTAACTACCACTATGGCAACTTGTGGAAATGCTGATGGAACAGCTTGTGTTGCTCCAATGGGAGGTACAGCTCCTTACACTTATTTATGGGATTTTGGCCCATCAACACCTTGTGTTAATGGATTATTGGCAGGGATTTATAATGTTGATATTACCGATGCAAATGGTTGTATGATTTCAGTTCCTGTGGCGATAAGTAATCCAAACGGACCTGTAATTTCTGTAACGCAAACGAATGCAACTTGCAATGGTGTTTGTGATGGAAGTGCAACGGTTTCAGTTACTTCAGGAACACCTAATTACACCTTTTTATGGAGTACAGGAGCAACCACAACAAACATAAACGGACTTTGTGCGGGAGCTTATGCTGTTCAGGTAACCGATGGAAATGGTTGTATAACCGTTCAAAACATTACAATTACTGATAATTCACCAATTACTGCTTCGGTAACTACTATTGATGCCACTTGCAATGGTATTTGCGATGGTTCTGCAATAGCAACACCAAGCGGAGGAATACCACCCTATTCTTATAGTTGGAGTGCAGGATCTACGCCTACGCTTAATGCAGTGGCAGGACTTTGTGCAGGAGGTTATACGGTTACGATTACTGATGCTGTTGGATGTAGTTTTGTTCAAAATGTAACAATAAATCAACCCAATACATTAACCGTAAGTGTTAGTGGTAACAATGCTTCTTGTAACGGAGGCAACGATGGATCTGTTACTGCTACTCCTTCAGGAGGAACAGTTCCTTATACTTATTCTTGGAACAATGGTGCTACTACTCAAACTGCATTAGGGCTTACTGCTGGCACATATACAGTAACAGTTACAGATGCAAACGGTTGCTCTACTCAAGGTAATATTACTATTGGAGAAGGTAATTTAATCACTGCAACCACAAACACAACTGATGCTACTTGTGGTGTTTGTAATGGTACAGCAACAGTTTCTGCTCCTTCTGGTGGTGCTGCTCCTTATACTTTTTTATGGTTACCCGGAGGTCAAACTACTCCTTCCATCAATAATTTATGTCCGGGTTCATACACACTTCAAATTACAGATGCAAATGGTTGTTCATCTACACTAAATGTATTAATCAGTAATCCCAACGGACCAAGCATAACGTTGGGTGCAGATAGTGTAACTTGCTTCGGCTCTTGTGATGGATTAGCTTATTTAACGGTAAACTCAGGCAATGCTCCATACATTTTCCAATGGAACGACCCTGTATTAACAACAAACGACAGTGCTTTTTCATTATGTTCAGGACTCTACTCCGTTGTTGTGCAAGATGCCAATGGCTGTATAACTGTTGATACAATTACCGTTGAAACACCTACTCAAATTTTAGCTAATTTAACGCAAACAAATGTTACTTGCAATGGTCTTTGTGATGGAACAGCAACCGCTAATCCAACAGGTGGAATTGCTCCTTATACTTTTTTATGGATGCCAGGAGGACAAACAACGCCAACAATAACCAACTTATGTGCAGGAACTTATGTAGTAACAATTACCGATAACAATGGTTGTTCTATTCAAGATAGTGTTGTAATAACTGAGCCTACTGTTCTTGCACTTTCATCTAACCTAACAACCCCAACTTGTTTTGGCGATTGTGATGGAACTGCTTTAGCTATTGTTTCTGGAGGAACGCCCGGTTATACTTATTCATGGAGTACTACGCCTACTCAAAACAATAATTTAGCTACTGGACTTTGTGCTGGAATATACACCGCAACAATAACAGATAACAATGGCTGTGTTGATTCTATTCAAATAACTATTGTTGATAACCCTGTTTTAACAACTACTATTTCGGGAGTTGATCCATCTTGTAACGGAGTTTGTAATGGAACTGCAACTGCTAATCCTGTTGGAGGCGTTCCTCCTTACATTTTCAATTGGAGTGATGGACAAACTACGCAAACAGCCATTAATTTATGTGCAGGTACTTATTTTGTTGTAATTTCAGATGCAAATAATTGTGCAATAAATGATACCATTACTTTAACTGCCCCTGCGATTATTAATGAAAACGCAACGGTTACTAGTCCAACTTGTGGTGTCTGTAATGGAAGTGTAACATCTACTCCTTCTGGAGGTGTTGGTCCTTATGATTTTGTTTATACAGTTGTTACTGGAGCTAACCCAACTTTGCCAATAACTGTAACAAATCAACCAACATCAACCGTAAATGGGCTTTGTGCAGGTACTATTAATTTACAAATTACAGATTTAGGCACAGGTTGTATTTCTAATCATACCATTATTATTAATAGTAATAGTTCGGCAACTGTTGTAATTACTTCAACTGATGAAACTTGTACAGGTGCTTGTAATGGAACAGCATTAGCTTCAGTTAGTGGCGGAACAGCTCCATATTCCTATAGCTGGAGTCCTACAGGAGGAAATGGTTTTTTTGCAACAGGTCTTTGTGCCAATTTTTATACCGTTACCATAACAGACTCTAATAATTGTGTTACAGTAGATACCGTAACCATTAATACCAATGGACTAAACTTAACAATCACCAACATAATTCCAGAAACTTGCTTTGGAGCTTGTGATGGAAT
>JAHYJH010000146.1 GCA_019429185.1 Vicingaceae bacterium | reverse complement strand
AATTCTAAAACTTAAACCCTTATTTTATTGGGATATTTAAGATTAATAGGATTAAATCAGTTTTTTAAAGGTCTTTTTTGACTGAATTTAACATTTTTTTAACTTATGACCTGCAACTTGGGTTAATGTTTTTGTAAATATACCATTTTTTACACACCCTCAAAAATTGTGTGCTTTCCTTTCAAACCTTATCCATAAATGGTAGTTGTTTGCATTGTTAAACAAGGTTTCTTCTGAATGACTACAAAAGCAAAATCCGAACATAAAACATTGAATTTTAATAAAGACTGCTTCAGTGCTATCGCAACTACCCAATACGATACTTGTAGAAACGAAAGATTGAACTTTGTAGCGTTGGAAAAGTCCCCCTTCGGGGGATTTAGGGGGCTGATATAATTATCTGTTTTCTATAGCAACATAATCTCTTTTTGTAGCTCCGATATAAACCTGACGAGGGCGACCAATTGGTTCTTTGTTCTCAATCATTTCTTTCCATTGAGCAATCCAACCTGGTAATCTTCCTAAAGCAAACATTACAGTAAACATTTCTGTTGGTATTCCTAATGCTCTGTAAATAATTCCTGAATAAAAATCAACATTAGGATACAATCCTCTTGCTTTAAAATATTCATCTTCTAAGGCTACTTTTTCTAATTTTTTAGCGATATCTAAAATAGGATCATCTACTCCTAAAGCAGCTAATACATCATCGGCAGCTTTTTTAATAATGGTAGCTCTTGGATCGAAATTTTTATATACTCTGTGTCCAAATCCCATTAAACGGAAAGGATCATCTTTATCTTTGGCTTTAGCAATAAATTTATCTGTATCACCTCCATCGGCTTTAATGGCTTCGAGCATTTCAATAACTGCTTGGTTTGCTCCTCCATGTAATGGTCCCCAAAGAGCTGAAACTCCAGCAGAAATTGATGTATATAAATTGGCTTGAGAAGAACCTACCACTCTTACTGTTGCTGCTGAACAATTTTGTTCGTGATCGGCATGTAAAATAAGTAATTTATTAAGTGCTTTGGAAACTACTGGGTCAACTTTATATTCGTCAGTTGGCATTGCAAACATCATATTTAAGAAGTTTTCGCAATAATCTAACTTGTTACTTGGATAAATAACTGGGTGACGCATGGCGTTTTTATATGCCCAAGCAGCCAATGTTGGTAATTTAGCAATTAATCTATAAATGGTTAAATTAATAGCTTCATTGTTTCTATTTGGGTCTAAAGATTCTGGATAGAATGTTGAAAGCGAAGATAATGATGCTGCCAAAATACCCATTGGATGAGCTTTTGGAGGATATGCATCAAAAAAATGCTTCATGTCTTCATGAATTAGAGTGTGTTTTGTAATGGTTTCTTTAAACTGTTCATAAACCGCTTTAGAGGGTAATTCACCATAAATTAATAAATAAGCCACTTCTAAAAATTCAGCTTTTTCAGCTAATTGTTCGATAGGATAACCTCTATAACGCAATATACCTTCTTCACCATCTAAAAATGTAATGGCACTTTTGGTGGAACCCGTATTTTTAAATCCGCTATCTAATGTTATATATCCTGTTTTTGACCTTAGAGCGGATATATCTATGGCTTTTTCATTTTCTGTTCCTTGAATTACAGGAAATTCATATACTTTCCCGTCTAATTCTATTTTTGCTATTTCTGACATATTATTATATTTTTAATGATGGTCGCTAAATTAATAAACTAGTTGCTACTTTTTTATGATATTAATGATAAAATTTAAAATCTTTTCCTATGTATTGAGCAGCATGACCCAACATCTCTTCAACACGAAGTAACTGGTTGTATTTTGCCATTCTATCGGAGCGAGAAGCTGAACCTGTTTTAATTTGCCCTGTATTTAAGGCAACAGCTAAATCGGCAATGGTTGTATCTTCTGTTTCTCCTGAACGATGGCTCATCACAGATGTAAAAGAAGCTCTGTTAGCCATATCAACTGCATTTATGGTTTCTGTTATTGTTCCTATTTGATTTACTTTAATTAAAATAGAATTTGCTGATTTTTCTTTAATTCCTCTGCTTAATCTTTTGGTGTTGGTAACAAACAAATCATCTCCTACCAATTGTATTTTACTTCCTAATGTTTTTGTCAGTTCAGCCCATCCTTTCCAATCGTCTTCATCCAATCCATCTTCAATCGATAAAATCGGATATTTTTTTGTCCAGTCTTTCCAATAGCTTACCATTTGCGAAGAAGTTAACTTATCACCTGTTGATTTTTTTAAGTGATATACTTTTTCTTTGGTGTCATAATATTCAGAGCTGGCTGCATCTAAGGCGATAAACATATCTTCGCCAGGTTTATATCCTGCTTTTTCTATGGCAGTAAGTACTGTTTCTATTGCTTCTTCGTTAGATTTTAAGTTTGGTGCAAATCCGCCTTCATCTCCAACATTAGTTGAATATCCTTTCTTTTTTAATACTTCTTTAAGATGATGAAAAACTTCTATACCCATTTTTAGTCCTTCTGAAAATGATTTAGCACCAACGGGCATTACCATAAATTCCTGAAAGTCTATATTGTTATCGGCATGCGAACCGCCATTTAAGATATTCATCATTGGTATAGGCAATACGTTAGCATTAACGCCTCCGATGTATTTAAAAAGGGGCAAACCAGTTTCTTCGGCAGCAGCTTTTGCCGCAGCCATAGAAACACCCAAAATAGCATTTGCTCCTAAATTGGCTTTGTTTTCAGTTCCATCTAGTGCTATTAATGTTTTGTCAATAGTTGTCTGGTCTAACACGTAAGCACCATTAAGTTCTTCATTAATAACAGTATTGATATTTTGAACTGCTTTTAAAACGCCCTTTCCTAGAAAGTTTTTTTTGTCATTGTCACGTAATTCAACGGCTTCGTATTTTCCTGTTGAGGCTCCTGAAGGGACTGCTGCTCTACCTAAAATTCCGTTTTGTGTAATTACATCTACTTCAACAGTAGGATTTCCTCTTGAATCAAAAATTTGACGTGCGTGTATTTGTGCTATGTAACTCATTTTGTTAGTTTAAAAGCCCCCCTTAATCCCCCGAAGGGGGAAGAAAGCTAGATTATATTTTTTTTAATAAACATTTTTTCAATTTCCCTAATCTTCAATAGAAATAATCCACATCTTTTAATAACATTATGGACTATGACTCCCTCCCTTCGGGAGGGTTGGGGTGGGCTTAGTTATTTTTCTCTAATCAATACTTCATCAATCATTCCGTATTCTTTGGCTTCTGAGGCTATCATCCAATAATCCCTATCTCCATCAGCCCAAACTTTATCGTAAGATTGTTTGGAATGTTTTGCAATAATATCATACAATTCTTTTTTCAATTTTTGAATTTCTCTTGCTGTAATTTCAATGTCTGTTGCTTGTCCTTGAGCTCCTCCCATAGGTTGGTGTATCATCACTCTTGAATGAGGCAAAGCAGTTCTTTTTCCATCTGCTCCAGCACATAATAATACTGCTCCCATTGACGCTGCCATTCCTGTGCAAATTGTTGCAACATCTGGAGCAATGTATTGCATGGTGTCATAGATACCTAAACCAGCATAAACGCCACCGCCAGGAGAGTTCAAGTAAATCTGTATGTCTTTCTTTGCATCAACCGACTCTAAAAAAAGTAATTGTGCTTGAATGATATTAGAAACATGATCATTAATACCAGTTCCCAAAAATATAATTCTATCCATCATTAAACGGGAAAACACATCCATAGAAGCAATATTTAATTGTCGTTCTTCAATAATAGTTGGTGAAATATAATCAGCATAAATGGATTGATATTGATCATAAACCATGCTGCTAATTCCTTGGTGCTTAGTAGCATATTTTCTAAATTCATCGTTGTAATTCATAATTATTTTGTTTTAAATGTTGGGTACAAAAATAATGCACTAATGTACAATTATATGTCGTAATATCGTCAAAATTAAAAATAAATTTCACATAAAAAAAGCCCCTCAAAACGAGGGGCTTATCATATTTATTTTTGTTTATTTACTAAGCTAACGAAATTTTCATAATCAATTTCTTTTTCTTTCAATTTGAATGTTGATTTATAGATATCTTTCAATTTAGAATCATATAACATTTCATAAATTCGCCTGGCTTCTTCTTGATTTTGCAATACGTTATTAGCTGTTTCTGAAAGTCGTTCATCGTCAATATCTCCCATGCCCATACCTTGCATTTGTTGCATAAGCAATCCTTTGGTATAATCTACAACTTCTTCAGCAGCAACTTTCACATCATTCAATTCAATGATTTTATTTTTTATCAATTGCCATTTTAATCCTTTTGCATATTGGTCATATTCAGCTTCAATTTGCTCGGAAGAAATTGGTTTTTCGTTTGAAGCAACTATCCATTTTTTAAGAAAGGCATCAGGTAATTTTAAGTTTAATGATTTCAATAATTCTTCTTGCACATCATTAATAAATTTGTTTTCACTATCAACCAACAGTCCTTTGTTTAATTCTTCTGCAATTTTTGCTCTAAATTCTTTTTCAGATTTAACAGTTTCTGGGCCAAAAACTTTGTCAAATAATTCTTGATTAAGTTCGGTAGGGATAACTCTATTTACTTTTTCTACAGTATAATTAAATTGTGAGATAATTGATTTTAATTGGCTCACATCTACACCTAATGCTTCTGCTTGATCTGTTTCATGTTCTGATACAGTTTTAGGATTTATTTTAAATACATCTCCTTTTTTTGCTCCAATTAACTCTTTTTGTAATTTTTTATCGGTAACAGATTTAATAATCACAACAGAAGAATGATTAATTCCACCTTCTTTACTATTCCCTGTAGCATCTAATTCTTCAAATTTACCAAAAAGCATATCGTCTGCTTCGGCAACTTCTGGATTGGTCATTTTTCCGTATCTACGAGCCAAATCATCCACATATTTCTGCACGTCTTTATCTGAAACATTAATTTTATAAACCTCAAATTTGAATTTATCTAATTTATCTAAATTAAAACTAGGTGCTAATCCTACTTCATATTTAAACTCAAATTCTTTTTGATTTTCCCAGTCAATTTTTTCTTCATCTTCCATTTTTGGTAGCGGATTTCCCAACACGTCTAATTTTTCATTAATTAGATAGTTTTGTAATGAATCAGATAAAATTTTATTCAATTCTTCTACCAACAAATTGGTTCCAACCATTTTTTTAATCATTCCCATAGGAACATTTCCTTTTCTAAAACCAGGAATACTGGCTTTTTTACGGTATTCTTTTAGTTGAGCATCAATTTTATCTTGATAATCTTCCTCTTTCAACTGCACTTTTATAACTGCATTTAAATCATCAATTTTTTCCTGAGTAATATTCATATGTAGATATTTATTATTCGTTATTTTTTATTGTTAATTAATGTACTCATGAGCTCGCTTCGCTCGGTTGTTTTTTATATGTCATATGGAATTGTTCATTCCTTATTAATTTTTTTTAAGTGTATTCACGAACTTGCGTTTCGCCATGTTGTCTTCATCAAAGATTGTGTGCTTTTGCACGTGGCTATTTCATATATTAAGGTTTAATTTTTCATAGAATTTAAAAAAGGTATAAGGCTAACCTTATACCTTTTATTTTTTTTTAAGGAACAGCTCCTTATTTTGTGCGGGTGAAGGGACTCGAACCCCCATGCCGTGAAGCACTAGATCCTAAGTCTAGCGTGTCTACCAATTTCACCACACCCGCAAAATTTTTAATTAAAAAGTTTACTTTAAAACTTTCTCAAAAAAGGAGTGCAAAGATATTCTTTTTTTCTTGTTTAGCAAGATGTTTTTAAAAAAAAGCGGTTGCAAAATTTTTTAACATAGGAAAGTGAAATACTATTTATTAAGTAATTCCCTTAAAAAGACTATTTCTTCTTTTAAAGTTTGTATATGTTCTTTATCAGCATTAATAATAGTATCAACATAAGCGCTTGGATTTTCACTATTTTGTTGATTTATTACTTTGCCTGCTTTTTCATTAATTAGTTCTGAAACAGAAGTTTTTAAAATTTGAGCAATGCTCATAAGTCTAGTAATGCCAATTCTTTCATCTTTTTTTTCAAGCCGTGCATAAGAGGGCTGGGTAATTCCTAACTCAATAGCTAAAGATTCTTGAGAGAAGCCCTTTTCCTCTCTTAATTGACGTATTTTACTTCCAATTGTATTCATATTTTGCATTTTATTATTTGCAAATATAATAAATTATTTATATTTTAAATAATGTAAAATTACTACTTAGTATATTTTTGTCGCGTAAAAATTACGTAATTTTATAGGCGAAAACCGAAAAGCCTTTTAATAGAGTAGGTGTTATTCAATAAATTATATAAAATGAAAAATTTAAGTTTAAATGAAATGGAAAATATTGAAGGTGGATCTTGGGGTTGCGCTTGGTCATCAATTGGATTAGGTGCGGCTGTAGTTGGCTTGGCTTTTGTTACTGGTGGTGCTAGTCTCGTTGTTGGTTTAGTAGGTTATGCTGCTGGTGTTGGAGGAGTTGTAACTTCTTGCTAATAGCAAATAATTTTTAGGAAAAAATGTAATTTAAAAATAGAATTTCTATTTACATCAAATTAGTATTTCTTTTTAAGATGATTATTAATTTGATAAAATTGCATTTTTTTCTAAATATATTCTTTTATTAAGGTGTAAAATTTTATAGTTTTTAAAATGAACTTGTTTAAAGCCCTCTTAAAAAAGAAGAGTTAATTTGTTGATTTTATTGATATTAAAATTTGAATTTGAAAAAATCATTTTTCAGATAAAAATTTTTAACTTTGACATCTGAATATCAACAATATAAATTAAAAATCTTCATCAGGACTTTAAACAACTTCAATTTGAACTTTTTTAAAAAAAGTTACATTATTCTTCAATAAAAAATTAATTAAATTTATTTTCATTTAAAATCAACTAATAAACTGATTAGTTTCACTACGTTGTTCCCTATTTTCATTCTTTTTCTTACGAAATGGAGCGTAGCGAAATGAAGTAAGAAAAAGAATGAAACCTTGTTTATATTTGTTAATCTAAAAAACAAAAA
>JAHYJH010000145.1 GCA_019429185.1 Vicingaceae bacterium | reverse complement strand
ATTCTAAAACTTAAACCCTTATTTTATTGGGATATTTAAGATTAATAGGATTAAATCAGTTTTTTAAAGGTCTTTTTTGACTGAATTTAACATTTTTTTAACTTATGACCTGCAACTTGGGTTAACATAGCTATACAATACAAACATACAGACAAGAAAAAATATCAAGAATACTTAGAAAAAGCACAAGAAACTAATCAACTAATCCATCACATAATCCATCTGCATATAGTTTAGGTCAGGAATATATAAAAGCTGGTAAAAAGAAAGAGGGCGAAAAACTTTTACAGGAGGCTTTTGATAGATGGAAACAAAAGTTTGAAAGTAATAAAATGGAAAAATGGGATTATAGTTGGTTCTCATCTTGTGCCAGAGCATTAGGTAAAAAAGATTATGCCGAACACATTGATGAATGCGAACCAAAAGAAAATTTAGATAAAATGTATAACTCTAATAATTTAACCCAATTCAAACAAGAAGAAGGGCTTCAAAAATACTAACAGATATGGCTTGGATGATAAAATATGACAAACTGGATGATGACCAAAAAGATTTTGTCGATAAAGAAATTAACTCAAGAGGAAACATTTGGATAAAAGGATTTGCAGGAAGTGGTAAATCCGTCATGCTAATTCATGCTTTGAGAAAGAAAATGGATAGTAATCCTGATGCAAACGTATGTGTGGTAGTATACACTCACTCACTAATTGATATGTTTAAAACAGGAATGGCAGAACTTGGAATGCCGTCAATACCAGTTATGACATATCATCAATTCAAAAAAGGACATGGAAGTTATGACTATATATTTTGTGATGAAGTTCAAGATTTACCTGCTGATGTGCTCAGTCAAATGAAACAAAGAAGCCAACATGTATATGTTGCGGGTGATTCTAATCAGTCAATTTACGAAAACACAGTTACAACTACAGAAATTGGTAATATAATCAATGCTAGACCTTTTGTCCTTACGAGAATTTATAGACTTACAAGGTCTATAATGAACGCAGTTTCCAACCTTTTGCCAAACATGGACATATTTGGCTCACGTAGAGATATGACTAAAAAAGATGTTAGCGTAAGGTTAGGTAAAGGTTATGATGAAAACGAAGAGTTAAAATATGTTTGGGAACAATCATCAAATGCAACTTCAGAAGGGTATTCTGCAGCAGTATTACTTCCTAAACATGATTACATAATAGATTTTGCGAATCGTCTTTTAAGACAGAATGGTAAGACCACTTGGGCTTTACAAGAAAACAATTATGGCAAGCCCGACTACAAATCATTGAACAACCACTTTCGCAATCAAGGTTTGAAAATAGAGTACGTAGGAAATGGATATGGTTCATTTCAAAATGCAGAAAGAAATAGAAACACCATTTTAATGACTTACCATAGTGCTAAAGGAATGGATTTTGACAATGTGTTTCTTCCGTTTCTTTCTGATGATACAAGCATTTCCAAAAGAGATGAAGAAACTTTATTTATGGTTGCGATTACTCGTAGTAAAATGAATCTATTTATTACTTATTCAGGTTATCTGCACAGATTGGTTTCAAAATTCGAATCAACTTGTCAGAGAATTGACCTAAAAACTTCAAATCAACCTGCAAGCACAGATATTGATTTTGATTTCTAAATAATTTGAAAATGGATAATTTATATATTTTAACTAAACAAGAATTCACTTCGCTTTATCGCTTCGGTAAAATTCCATTGATTTCTAATAAGATAGTAAATACAGTAAATAGAAATGCCGAAGAAATCAACTCAAAAATTTATGAGGAATTTCTGTTTATGCCATATTTTGTGGGTGATGAAGAATATTTAATAATAAGTTTTGAAAATGTTTTAATTGACAACATTTGGTTAGAAATAGAATCTGTAACAGAAGTCATTCCGTTAACAAAGGCTGCCAAAAATTCATTTGAAATGAAGTTTGATGATAAACTGGATTTTAAAGATGCTCGATTTGAAAACATTGTTCATAAAGTAGAAGAGCAAATCGATATTCAAGAAAGATATAGAGGTTCTAAGGCTTTCTGGATTCTATGCCAAGTCAAAAGTGAGTATGAACCATTACTTACAAATGAATTAGTTGAATCATCATACCATAAAAGAATTAATGCAATTAAATCTAGTGAGTTTAAAGATGATTTTTTTATTCATTTATTAGCATACGACCGTTATGAATTTTTCCCTAATTCGGATTTAGGATATTTTTATGACATTGGAGAAATATTCGCTCATTCAAAAGGTAAGACTTCGTTCAAAGGCAGTAGTTTCCATTCATTTCTAGAGAATAACAAACAAGCATTATCTGAAAAATCATTTGTTCAAATTGCCCAAATTATATCTGATTCTAATGACGTAACGAAATTTACCGAGCAATTAACATCTAACGGTTTAAGGCAATACCTCGCTTCTGCGATATTTTTAAAATTTAAGAATGACCTAGCTGAGCGTGACACAATTAAGGATTCAGCAACAGGCAGGTTAATTGGCGAAATAAGAAAGGATAAGAAATTCATCAATGAATTAAATCTTGCAATTTATTTAACTGGTTCATTTTTCGGATATAAAAAATTCTATGATGATTTATACGATTTGGTTGACTTGAAAATATTTAAGAAAAAAGTGAAGCTTCCACAAGAAGAAATTAATGTTAGCAAAAAACATGATAAGACAAAACCAGTCATTGAATCTGTACCTTCAACAATGGTTGAGCCAGAAATGGAATCTTCAAAATTTGAGAATACAGAACAATCTAAATTAAGTGAAGATATAGATAAAAATGTAATCATCGAAAAAGCAGTAACCGAAAAAGAGCAAGTTTTAAAAGAACATGTCAAGTCTTCAACAAGTGAACATTCTGGAGTACACAAACAGATACTAGAAAAACTTTTAAAAATGCTTGATGAAGAAAAAGGCTCTTTTGAAATAAAAACTGATAGGCTTAATGAATTAAAGAAAATATTATCGCCTTTATCAGTTGAAAATAATATTTCTAAAAAGGATGATGTAGTTGAAATAATAAGAGAGAAGTTTTCCGATAGAATTAGCATTGAAGCAAAAGGAAAGAAGTATATTATAAGCCGAAAAACAGAAAATGATTTATTTGCCAACGCTTAAAGCCATACACATTTGCAATTCGCACCAGCCAACGCTGCAACCAAAAATTGCAAAAGAGTATGTCTTTGCCAACGCTGCAAAACGACCGAAAAAAAAGTACGACCGCACAACATTGTATAAGCGTAATGCGGGCTGAGGTGCTAAAATTAAGCATTTTTGCTCCTAATAAACTTTGTGGTATGCGGACAGTTAATTGCTTCGAAATCCCGCACTACGCTTATACTTGACCGTTGGCAACAAGTGTAAAAAGACAGACGAGCAGACAGATACGATAGTGATAAATTGAAAATAAGAAAGGATTTAGCTTTTTGACAGGACAGTGCAAATTTGATGGAAATTTATTTTGTTTTTTTCCCCTCGCAAAAAGATAAAAGAAACCCTGCCCACAAAACAACACATTTGCACACCGCCGCAAGCCAGCCCTGCAAACCAAAGTTTGCAAAAGAGTTGTTTTTTTTCTTGCATACCCATCAATATTCCGGCAGCATTTCCCATTTGCTGCCATTTTATAGATTTTTTTATTATATTTGTTTTTTAAAATAATAGCTATCGCAACAGAGAAACTAAATATCGAAGGATTAACAAAAGAGTTTAAAGATGTACATTCGTTAAACACTAATGATATTGTTAAGTTCTATAGGATTAATGAGCCGGAATTAAAAACTACAACGATAAATTGGAGAATTTATGCTTTGGTTCAAATGGGAGTATTAACCAGAATTGGAAGAGGTAAATTTTCTTTAGGCAATAGTAAAATATTTATTCCTGAAATAAACAGCAAACTCAAAACAATAAACTCAAAGTTGAAAAAGGAATTTCCTTTTTTAGATATATGTTTATGGAATACATCTTCTTTCAATGAATTTATGGTTCATCAACCAGGTAGATTTTACATTTTGATTGAAGTTGAAAAAGATGCCACTCAATCTGTTTTCTTCTTTTTAAAAGAGGCAAAGTATTCTGTGTTTATTGACCCAACTAAAGATTTAATTGAGAAATATCTTCCAGACGAAAAAGAAACCCTTATTGTTAAACCATTAGTTACAGAGGCCCCTACTCAAAAAATTGAAGGATTAAATACTACAACTATAGAAAAAATGTTGGTTGATGTCTTTTGTGATGATGTAATTCTCACTGCCCAACAAGGTTCTGAAATGAGAACTATTTTTCAGGAAGCGCTAATTAAATATACAGTCAATGAGAATCGTATGATTCGATATGCAGACAGAAGAAGAAAAAAGGAAACTTTTATGAATTATTTAACTTCAGTTTCAAATTTACGGCAGCAACAATAACTTGCTGCCAAATTATAGATTATGATTGACAAAGAAAAAATAACATTAGAATGGATTGAAAAAGTATCCAAAGCAAACCGAAATGCAGATAAAATTTTGGTTGAGAAAGTTATAAGAGCTTTATTACTTCTTGAGGGATTGGTAAAGCAAAAACTATCCTTTGTATTCAAAGGTGGTACTGCTTTGATGTTACATCTAAATTCTACTAAAAGATTATCGATAGATATAGATATTATAATGTCTGAAAAACCTGATAACCTGAACGAAATTTTGGATAAGGTCGCTGCAGAACAGGGCTTTATAAGAAAAGAGGAACAAAAAAGAACAGTAAACACAAAGATTGATAAAGCACATTATAAATTCTTTTACACACCGCTTCATAAAACAAGTAAGGATGAGGAAAATGTTTTGCTTGATATTCTTTTTGAAGAAGTGCAATATCAAAAATTAGAAAATATTAAAATTCAATCCTCTTTTGTTCCTGAAAAGGATGCTCCCTTATCCGTAAAAACACCATGTTTAGAAGATATTACTGGTGATAAATTAACTGCATTTGCTCCAAATACTACCGGAATTCCCTATTTCAAAAAGGAAGACAGTATGAGTATGGAAATTATTAAGCAGTTATACGATATTGGCAACCTTGTTGATAATGTTTCTGTTATTGAAACTATCAAATCAACTTTTAAAACTTTTGCTGCTACTGAACTTTCATATAGGGAACTAGACAACTTAACGGAAGATGATGTTATTGAAGATATTTATCATACAGCCCTCTGTATTGTGACAAGAGGAGCTGACGGTAAAGGTAATTTCGATGAATTGCAAAAAGGAATACAAAGAATTAGTCGATTTGTGTTTTCAGAAAGTTATCATATTGAAAAGGCTATTGTACACGCCTCTAAGGCAGCGTATTTGCTAACTTTAATAAAAGAAGATGCCTCGAAAATTGAAAAATTTAACAATCCGTTGCAAATGAAAGATTGGACTATTGGAGAGCCAATGAACACAAAGCTTAACAGGTTGAAAAAATCAAATCCTGAGGCTTTTTTCTATTGGTATAAAATTTATGAATTAATAACTAAGCAAGATTGATGGGAAGCTCAACAGTACATTACGCAGATAATAAAACATAAAGGCCAACGCTATTTGCAAGCACATTGCCAAAGCCACACGAGCCAAAGCTCAATCCTAAGCTTTGTCAAAGAGTTAGCAAATGCCAGCCCAAGTAGCCCAAAGGGCTTTAAGGTTTGCCGTCCCACAAAAGACAAAATAAATTCGTGCTTCGTGGATAGATTGGTGCAGATTGACAATGACAAGAAAATAAAGCTAAATAAATAATAAACAGACGGATATGAATGAACACCAGTTGCCAATCGAGTAGATGGCTCCGCCAGATAAACTGACGGAGTGCACCTCTCACACCACTAGTCCTTCGGCTACGCTCAGGATAAACCAAGCGGGTCACGTACTTAGCGGTTCGTAAACCATCACAATTGTTGCTCTTTCCACCAACAATAGCTATCCTCTACTTTATGAATAGGCTATTAGTAAAACCAATTCCTATTCTAATTTCAAAGAAATTTACGTTCAGTCCTTCCTTTGTTTGTGAGTCCTCCAACTTTCTTTTTTTCTTTTGTTGGATCGTTGCTACAAAGTACTATGACCCCAGTACGCTGCGCTACGGGGTAAACCTCTGCTGACTTCTCAATTCTGCTATCTCGTAGCTGTCAGCCCTGCAAGCTGGCTCGTTCGCTAAAAATGGTTACTAAACATTTTCTTAACGGTCGTCCCTCTTCACTGCTAATCTCACGATTAACCAGCTTGCAACTTGCTAATGGTTAGAGGCGTTACCCTCACCCATAAAGGTTTTTCACCTCCTAGAAAATTTTGCCCCACTCAATCCCCATAATTTTTAACCTGACCCATAAAAAAAGCCCCCAATACATATTTATGTATCAGAGGCTTTCCAACCTAACTTAAACCTAACTAAAGTTTTTATTAACTATGGTAAAATAACTTTATCAACCACATTAATAATGCCATTGGAAGTTTGGATAGTACCAATAATTTTAGCTCCACCAACGAAAATGACATCACCTTCAACAACAACATCTAAATAATCACCTGTTGCCATATATAATTTCCTTCCTTTTCTTGCTTCTTTTTTCAGTGCATCTTCATTGTAAGAACCTGGTGCAGCATGTCGAGTTAATATTTCAGCTAATTTTGCTTTATTTTCAGGTTTTAACAAATCATCAACAGTTCCAGCAGGAAGTGCATCAAAGGCTGCATTTATTGGAGCAAAAACAGTCAAAGGACCAGCATTAGCAAGAATATGTTCAATTTGTGCTGCTTGAACTGCTGCAACCAATGTAGAATGGTCTTTAGAACCTATTGCAACCTGAAGAATATTAGGATCAGAGGTTTCATCCACAACAGATGCTTGACCAAGTGGTGTGTTTTGATGAACGTCTTGAGCCTCAGTAGTTGCTGCATTTTCTGTTGGTTTTTCTGTATTGTTTCCACAGGAATACAACATTGTAAATGTAACAAGTAAATAAACTGATTTTTTTAGTTGTTTCATATTTTAATATATTAGTAATTAATTAAATATCAGTAGCAATTTTACAATATAATAGTTTGATTTTAAATGATTCTTCTCAATTTTAATTCTTCTATTTAGAAGAAATATTTATGATATAAATCATTGTTACTACTCAGCTGCTTATTTTTTTTCTCTTTGCCACTGATTACGTATATTCACACAGATTTATCAACAGCTTATTTATTTTTTTGTTACTACTCAGCCGCTAAATTACTTGTCTAAAGACAATAAAAAAACAAAAAAAATGCCACTGATTACACTAATTTTCGCAGATTACATACACAGATTTGATTTTTCTTTGAAAAATCTGTGAAAAACCACGAATGTAGCATCAACACAATATTAAAAAAAATGTTACTACTCAGGGGTTAAACTAAGCACAAACAAATATAAACATTTACTTCTTGAAAAGTAATTTATAATTTTAATTTTCAAGGCAAGAAAAGTCTTGACTTTGTGTTTATCGAAGCAACTGTTACCATATCGAGAAAGGAA
>JAHYJH010000144.1 GCA_019429185.1 Vicingaceae bacterium | reverse complement strand
ATTTAATATTGTGAGTAATGTTCGAGATTGAGGTTTCGATGACTTGAGAATCAGGAGTGTACTAAAGTACATGACTGATTTGAAAGTCGAGAATAACGAAGATATCGGACATTATGGACAAACTCTAATTACTTCTCACTCTTTTAAAAAGAATATTACCCAACGCTTTAAAAAAATAATTGAAATCGGTTTGTAATGGATTTTTTTTATAGGCATGAATATAATTAATTTCTGAAGCAATTATTTCATCTAATGTTTCAGGCATATCGGCATAAAACGGAGGGATTAAACCTGGTTTTACGGTTTTTCTTAGTGTTTTCAGTTCTTCGGTGTATAAACTTAAATATTGTGTGCTTATTGGACGAACACCCACCAATTTTATTTCACAAATTAACAAATTAAAGAGCATGGGTAATTCATCTATCCAAAGTTTTCTAAAAATTCTTCCCCACGAAGTAATGCGATAATCATCTTTAAATTTTCCTCCTTTTTGCAGGTGATTTTTTTTGTATAAATAATCTTGCAGATACTCTGCATAAGGATGCATGGTTCTTATTTTATATACTGTAATAAGTTTGTTGTTTTTTCCAACGCGTTGCATTTTAAACAACAAACTGAAACGAGGCGTGGAATTATTACTTGGAACTGTTTGTTTTTTTGCAACAAAATAGAGCAAGTTATTTATCTCTTCGTCATCTAAAATTTCAAAACCAGCATAAGCAACCCTGCCGAGTGCTTCGGCTTTTGAAAGTACTTGATTTCTTCCTGCTGTTACAAAAAAATAGAGCCATTTTGTAAAAAATAATTTTGAAAACACACGTTTGAAAATAAAATCAAAAAAGTAATAGAGTTGAGCTATGACTATGGGATATTTTCTATAAATACGCTTTCTCCGTTCAACTTTAGTTTCCACACAACCAATAAAGATTCCACCATCAATTAATTTATTATTTAGTTCGCTGAAAAACAGATTGATATCCTTAATGTCGTTAATTTTATTTAAATTAACAATTCCTTTTTTTGGAGGTTCAATTTTTTTAATATTGAACACAGTAGTTGTTTTAACAACTTCAACATCATTATTTTCAACATTAAAAAAAGTTGAAATATAGCTGTATGCTTTCTCTCCTTGTTCGGCTATTATTATCCCTTTGTTCATTTGCTTTAAAAGTAGCTATTTCTTCCTGTTTTCAATAAAATAATTCGTCCAAAGTTGTGCAACGTCCACACAATTATTCAGCATTTCTTCCTTTCTTTTTTCAAAAGTTGTTTTATTATATTTTTTATCTAATAGTTCATCAATTTTAGAAAAAAGAGCATTTGGATTGACTGTTGGAATTCCAAAAGTTAATCCATATTTATGTTCTAATTCTTCTAAATAACCCAATTTACCTACAAAATCGTTAAACCGTATGGATGGAGTACCTAAAACGGCTGCTTCTGCTGCCATGGTTTGACTATCTCCAATATACATTTCAGCAAAAGCTAATGCGTGATGTATGTTTTTTGGATGAATTTTTATACGGTAAGGTTCCAATTCAGGTTCAAGTTTTCGCTCTGAGGTAATAAAAACCTGTCCGAAAGGGGTTAATTTTTCGATGAGTTGTTTTGCTACTGCTAAATTAATTCCTTTTTTACCTTTATCGTGATGGGCTGTTAGCTCTGCAAATCTCAAGATAAAATACGTTGCTCCATTTTTGAAAAGTGCTTGTATGTTCGTTTTATCTGGCGTAAAATAATTGGGGTGTAAGTACGCCAATTCATGATACCCGTTGTACCCAATTTTTTTATTTTCATAAGGAGAAATATCGCAGCAATTGGGCGAAAAAACTGCCGTAGCATATTTAAAACCAAATTTTGCCAAAAAAGGAACCTCAATGGCATCATCTTCATTTAAAATTACTGAAGGAATCCCTAATAACTTTCCAACATGAGTTATCACAATATCAGTACCGATAAGTATTTTCGGTTTGTATTTTAATGCAATACGGTAAAGTACAAATTCTCTTTTAACAACGGTTGATATAAGTGATACTTTACCTTTTCCTTTTTTTGGTTTTAAGTAGATGATTTTATAGGGTAATCCTTCTAACAACTCGAACAAAACATCTTTTGCTCTTGCCACCAACACAATGTTATACCCTTTTGCAGAAAGCTGTTGAATAACCACAGAAACATTATGATAATGAGCGGGATGTCCTAAATAAAATAAAAATGTGTCGGCTGCTTGTTTCATTAGAGAGCAATAGTACAAAAAAACGTCAATTCAGCCTAATAACAAGCCAAAAGTAATTAACCTGTGTTACTTAAAAACTTTTCGATAAGGTCAGTTTTGCATTTGAAAAGGTAACTACTCGCAACCCTTTTTTATGAAAATTTTTGCCTTGTGCTTTAGTTGGAGCTCGATGGTAACTTTCTTGATACGGAGATTCGATGGCTAATAACCCATTTGCACTTATTTGGTTTAATGTTTCCACTAATCCTTCTGCCATTATTTTTTTTGTGTGATAAGCAATGGAGTATTGTGTTGCGTTTGTTGGCATGGGTATTTCTTGTTGCCAAACAATTTTACCAGCATCCAATTTTTCTACCATGGTGTGAATGGTTGTTCCAATTTCTTTATCATCGTTGTACAACATCCACCAGCTGCCAAAAACACCTCGATGTCGGGGTAATAATGTGCCGTGAGCATTTAAACAAGCTATTTTAGGCAAATTTAACAGCTCTTTTCCAAACAATTGTGGTGGTGAAATGGATAAAATCACATCAATATCTAAGTTTTTTAATTGTTGAAGATACGTTGACGAATTAATATCATCTGTATCCACTTCATTGATGCTCTGTTTTTGATAGACATTTTTTACCGAAAATGGATTAAACACACCAACTTTCGATAACAACTTATACAAAACTTTGCAGTACATAAAAAAACAAGTGGTAATAAAAAGCTCCCAATACGAATAAATTTGAGTACGTTCTAGCAACCAATCTTTCATGGTTTTGTTTTTTCGATGAGGTTGCAAACGGGTAGCTCCAACAATTTTAAAATTTTCGTTTTGGTGTTGTGCCAAATACCCAATTACTTTCGGAATGTAAAAAGGTTCTTCTTGCGATATGATAAAAACTCGGACGGGATTCATTTGGTGCTATGCTTTTTGTAAGTTCAAAACTAAGGAATATGAATTAAAGTTACATTTCTCATAAAAAATGTTTTTAAGGATAGTTGTCAGTGCAACCTACACGAGTAAGTTACAATTTTTTAGTTCGAATATTCGAAATTTTCCTAAAAACTGCAAACACAAAATAGCCCTCACTGCACGTAGTTTGAAGCGTTAGCAAGAGCGTTGGTAACTACGGGCTAACTATCTGCTTTATCTTTTCTTCCACTTTTCTGGATTAAGCGAGGTGTGAAAAACGGCAGAAACAATAATCAGTTTATTAGGTTTATCAACGGTAAAATGAATCATAAAAGGGAACACATCAACAACAGCGGTTTTAACTCCATCGTATCGAGTAAAAACAGCATTAGGATGAAGTTGAGTAAACCGAACCTTTTCCCGAATCTGAGAAGAAAAGCGTTTGCCTAGACCTTTTTGCTGTTTGTTGTACCAATGAGCAGCCGTTTTAATATCGAGTTGAGCAAGAGGTAAAATAATAGCTTTATACATCACAACTCTTTTTCGATATCATCCATAGCCTTATCAAAATCAATAGCTGAATCAGGATTATTCTCGTACATTTTTAGCCGATTTCTTACCTCATTCATCTGCCACAAAGGAATATCAATTTCATCTTGTTCAATACCCTTGTATTTAGACTTCATCTTAATCCATTCCTTAATAGGAATAAAAACCCCTGTAGTCTTTCCTGTGCTGTCAGCAATAAATTGTAAACTCATAATATAAAAATTTAAGAAGCATAAGCTTGTTCAGTTACACTCTCTAAGTAAAGAAACAAATTTAACAAAAACATAGCTATTTCTAGTCATTTTTCAACATAAATTAAGTAAATAAGCTTATTTTTTAGTTAAGGTAGTTTCTAAAAACTTAGTAGTTTTGACATTGTATAGGCAACATTACATAACTAAATGAAAATACCCCCTCCTTACGTCCTAAGCTGTACCGTACACCGTACGAGCTAAGTTTTGCGAGGGCAATGTGTGTGGTTACTTAGGTCGAGCAAATATAATACATTATAAAAAAATAGTATTTTTGATTTATGAATTTTAAGAATCATAGCACTAAGCCCTCTGCTAAAATATCAACGCTTCAGCTTAGCGCTTACGGGGGTTAATTATGAAGAAAGTAATTTATCTAATTTCCTTTTGTACCCTTTTTAGTTGTGGTGAAAAGGTTGGTCAAAAAAGTCCTGAGAAAACAACATTTTCAGAATTTAAAAATTTGTGTAGAGGTGCTTATACGAGTACTTCTTTTTGTACTGTTACAACCAATGGTCTGACTAGTATTTTAGATTGGAAAAAAGAGTTGAACTGTGGTCAAAGCAATTTTAAAACTATAGGATGGATAAAGTATTCTGAGTTATCTCAAAAAGATCAGCAATTAATATCTCATTTTTATCAATGGGATGATTCTGAGAATGATGATTGTAAGATTGAGCTTGATTTAGATGAAGTTTTAATAGGAGGTTGTTATACTGAAAGCCTCACTCCTGACAGATGGTCAATAAGTAAAGGAATAATTATTCTTTATATGTATGACAAGAATGAGAATATGCTTTATCGTATTACCAATAATGACTTTTATTGATGTGTTGTGCTTTGTGGGTAGTGTTACTATGTTATCTGGTTTTTAAAATTAAAAACGTAACTAATTGATAATTAAGATAAAAATAAAACAAAAAATTAAAAATGCAGTGCAACCTACACGAGTAAGTTACAATTTTTTAGTTCGAATATTCGAAATTTTCCTAAAAACTGCAAACATAAAATAGCTCTTTCAATTTACATAAAAATTTTATTCAACAACTCAACCAATTCTTTTTTTATCACTTCATATTCTGGAAGTTGTACTTCAGGTATTTGATGCCCTAAACTATTTTTCCAAGCTGCTTTCAGGCGTTTGTCGTTTTCTCCGTTTATCATTTGCTTAACACCAGTAAACTCGAGTTCTTTGAACTTCATTTTTTTGTGAAAGGCTTCTGTTACCTTTTCCCAATCAATGGTTATCACATTATTTGCTAAATACCAAATGTCAAAAAAATCTCTTGGTGCGGTGTAAGAACGTTGAATAAGTGCTCTTAGTTTTTCCGAAAGCACCTCATGTATAGCATAACAGGGAACTTCCAAGGGAGTTTGTGAAAATTTATCGGAATAAGGGTGGTGCACTTCCCTAGTTTCAACAGGAAAAACCATCAATTCATAGAGAATGATTTCTATTTTAATGCTTGTAGTCCATCTTTCGGGTGGTGGTGGGGCTTGATTTCTTGGGTGGTCAGCTCCCCAAAATTTAATTATTGCTTTGTATCCCATTAACTTATTCTTGTGCAAAAGTGGTTTTAATTCTTCTATGTGTAAGAGTATTTCGGTTCTTTCGGTTAAAATTTGTACCAACTGGTTGAGCATTTTTTTGGTTAACTCAAATTTTGGATTTGTACAGGTAAAATCTAAATCTTCCGAAAAACGATAGTTTGGAAAATAACATTTTCGAAGGCATGTTCCTCCTTTGAATATTAAACTTTCCTCACACTCAGGAATAGAAAAAATGGCATCAATAAAATGACCTAATACCCAATCTTTATCAATGGTTGATTTGGGGATGTTTTGCGTTTCTGCTTTTACTTCTATTTCCTTTTTAAGTATCATTTTGCTATTAACATGAGTTCGATTATTAATATTGCTTATTACAGATGTCCAATATTTCTTCGGCTGTAATGTTTAACCGTAATTTCCATTTGTTGTTGAATATTCCTTCTTCCTCACCAAAAGGATCTATTAACACATAGCGTGGGTTCACTTCTCCTTCAGCATATTTAAGGAAGCGAGTCATCTTAGGTTTTTCAAGCAATTCAGCCAGAAATGCCAGTCTTTTTACCACAGAGATATTACCAATTGCTCTGCAATATTGAATCATTTTGTCCTGATTGATGTCTGTTTGGTCAAAGGCACGAATCAATTCTGAATAACCTCCAGAATACTGTGAAAGATCAAAACAATCGACAATGGTTTTTTCTTTGTCGGTCAATCGATATTTATAATTCCCAAAACCCTGTGTTACTATTCCTGTTCTTTTCGTGTTTTTTATTTTAACGAATTGGTACGTAACACCCAACACAGCTTTGTCTTTTTTTATATGAGTGGTTTGAATGAAAACGGTATTTGGAAATTGCTCTGTCAAACCATGTAGGTTAAGAGCTGACCAATATGCAACAGCTCCGTCCGGGACAAGAAAACAACCAATTACTTTTTCATCTCTAAAATTTGCCCGACAATACTTGCCTCTTTCAATCCGAGAAATGATTTTTTTGTGTACTAGGTTTTCAATAATCTCATTGATGTTTTCTAATGAATTGCCAATCAATTCCTTTAAATCATCTAAGGAAAAAATATCCATTTCATTTTCAGCCAACATCAACATCACTTTCATTTGAGAATGAGTTAAGTTTGCTGATATATATGCTCCTATTGCCATTACATTTTGTTTTGTATTAAACCCTAAAAAATGGGGTTTATATTAATTCAAAATGTAAAGATATAGATTATTATTCAATTAATTCATAAAAAATTAATAATTTATTTTCTGAGTACAAAGTAAAGGCTAAGTTTTGCGAGGGCAATGTGTGTGGTTACTTAGGTCGATCAAATACAATACATTATAAAAAAATAGTATTTTTGATTTATGAATTTTAAGAATCATAGCACTAAGCCCTCTGCTAAAATATCAACGCTTCAATTGACTTTACGACTATTTCAAACTAACAATGACAACGCTTCACAGCCACACACATTGCCAAGCCCCACGAGCCAACGCTAAAACCAAAGCTTGTCAAAGAGTGTGTCTGTCCAACCGCACGGACGAAAAAGAACAACGAAGGCACACACATGGGCTAAAATCAAGTGGGCGTTTGTAGGTTATTAAACTTTGGTGCTTTTTATTTACTTTTGTGGTGGATGACAGGTAATTGCTTCTTAATGCCCGCCTTCTTATATACCCAAACCGTTATCTGCAAGCGTACAGAACCTATATTGCAAGTATTGAGCAAGGAAAAAGAAATGTTTCAATTGTTAACATTGAGAAAATAGCAAAAGCACTTGATATGTCTGTTTATCAATTTTTTAATTCAGACTTATTCAAGTAAAGATGGACATTCAAGCATACGAAACACTTATCACAACTCAATTAGACGAACTTGTAGGCAATATAATCAACACAAATCCTAAATTAAATATTGCAGTTAAGAAAGGCGAACGGGTTGGAGATGGAATTAGTAAATTTCTTGAAAATAAGTTTGTTGAATTTACCCAAAATCATCAGTATTTTAACCCAAGTTGCAGCTAATTAACCCGAACTTCCTTTATTTAAAGCATATTGGTAATTTTTAATTTCCAGTTTGTGTACTACGGATTTTTTTGTAAAAGGTTGTTTTTTTATTTTTAGGGTGG
>JAHYJH010000143.1 GCA_019429185.1 Vicingaceae bacterium | reverse complement strand
TTAAAAGTAAGTAAAATTAACAAATTAATTACAAAAATAAAAATAAGTTATTGACAATCAATATGTTAATAACATTTTGTTGTGCTAAAAAAGAAGTTTTCCCGAAAAGCTATTTGATTTGTGTATAGTTAGAAATAATTCTAATAATTTCATCAAAATTGGTGTCCAAATCAGGGGTTTCTAAAATACTTTTATCTTTTTTTGTAATCCATTTTTCAATTTGAAATTTTTTATTTTCTATTCTTATTTTGAATAAATAATTATGTTTATTTACTTGAATGAATCCACCTTTGCTGTTATTTCGATATGCACTGTCTATTTTCTTATTTAAGAATGATTGATTTACTTTTTCAAGTAAAAGCCGTCTTTTATGTCTTATTTCCCGATTTTGTACAGTTTGAACAAAGTCATTATAATATTGAAAACTGCTATTTTCTTTAAAATTTTGAGGGAATTCGTTTTGAATATTTTTTATAAAATGACTAAATACTACTTGTTTAAATATTTCATTTTTTTCTAAGTAATTTTTAATGTTTGGAATGTCAGCTTCTTTTTTAACAGGTGTCAAAACAATATAAAAAAAATGCTTTGTAAAGTTTTTATATGTATTAACTATGTGGTTTTGATATGTCTCTAAAGGGTTATTTAACTTGTGATTAATCTTAAATTCAATACAAATAACAAACCTATCAGTATCAATTAAAATATCAATTCTTTTATTATCGTTAATGTCTTTACTAGTTTTGACCTCCGTTTTAACCTTGATATTAGAAATTGAATTTAGAATAGCTTCTTGTTCTTTTTCTGAAGATACTAATGAAATCAAAGTGCCAGTAGAATTAGGATGATTTTTTACATCTAATTCGTAAAATTTTGTTTTTAATAATGATTTAATGAATAAATCCTTTAATCCGTGTATTTCTTTATCTCTAAAAAAGAATGCCAACAAGTTAGCAATAGGTACTTCTTTGTTGTGAACTTCTAGTACTTCTAAATAAGTTTTTTTTGGCTCAGGTAGGTTTTTTATATTTTCTATTAAATTCATATTTAGTTATATAAACACATTCGGTTCGTGATGTTTATCAGAAGATTTACAAGATTTTGTTATTATCATTGATTTAATGCTTGGAAAAGAGCGACCGCAATGTTTACAAGTATATTTGTCTTTTATTGGACCATCATAAGCGATATGTTTTTGTCCAATTTTTTTTCCTATTTTACATTTATTTATCACTAAAGTTAGAGTGTTATTAGAGCTGTCTCCACAGTTTTTACAATAAACAATACTGCTCTTTTGGTCTGATTTATCTTGTTTCTGGTGTTGCTCTTTTAGTAATAAATATTCTTCTTGTTTTGCTTTATTTTTCACAATTTCAATATCCTTTTGCCTTACCCTTTTATCATTTTTTTGTTTTGATTTTTCTTCTGATTTCTTTATGCTTTCCTGCATTTTTTTACCAAATTTTCCTTTCTTTCCAAGAAAAGACACAAAAAGAAATATAGCAATTGGGTAGAAAATTAAAAATTGCATAAATTCAATTGAGTCTTGACCATTTTTTGCAAAAACTTCAAAAAGAGGAGGGAACGTTGCTGCTATTATAAAGATGACAAAATAGAAATATGGGTTTCCTTTTCTTAAAACATTAAAAAACACTAAACCCCTCCTAATGGCTAATAAAGCAATCAAGGTCGCACCAATTATGTTTGTTTTATATTCATTACTTTCTAGTGAGGTTAAAAAATAAATTGCAATACATAATAGTATTATAATCCATATCCAACTAAAAATATTTTTTATTATCTCCCAGAGTTTCTTCATTTTTATTATTTGTTATGTTGGGTAACGTCTGTCTATTTTGTGTTTAAATATGGTATTATCAATTGACAAACGAAAATACTCATTTTTTCAATAAAGTCAACTTATAAAACTATTTCTTTTACCTTTGCTTCCATGTGCGGAATTACAGGATACATAACCAACCAAAAGTTGCCACTCGATGAAATGCTGTTTTCATTAAAACATCGTGGTCCCGATGCACAAGGAATTTACGAAACCAACATCAACAACAAATACGTTGGTTTAGGGCATATCCGTTTGAGTATCTTAGATTTATCCGAAAAAGGAAACCAACCTTTTGTTTCTGTCGATGCTAAAATTCACGTAGTTTTTAATGGCGAAATCTACAATTATTTAGAACTAAAAGAACAGTATTTAAAAGCAGAACACTTTGTTTCCAACACCGATACCGAAGTGGTGTTAAAACTCTACCAACAAAAAGGTATTTCGTTTATCAATTTGTTAAATGGCGATTTTGCGATGGCTATTTTAGATGAAAATCAAAATAAACTGTTTTTAATTCGTGACAGAGCAGGAGTAAAACCCTTGTATTTTTCTTATCAAAATGAAACCTTGGTTTTTGGTTCAGAAATTAAATCCATTTTAAAAGCAGGGGTAAAAGCCGAATTGGCTACCGAAAACCTCCAAAAATATTTTGTGTTTAAATATTCTCCCGCCAACGAAACCCTGTTTAAAAACATCAATCGATTGCAACCAGCTCATTTTGCGGAATACGATTTAAACAACACCACTTTTCAAATTAAAAACTATTGGCAACCCAACAAGCAAGACAACTACAAAAACATCAGTTATCAAGATGCTCAAACCGAAGTAAAAAGGTTGTTGCACGATGCCACCGAAAAACGATTAATTGCTGATGTGCCAGTGGGTACTTTTTTGTCGGGTGGGTTGGATTCGTCCATCATTGCTTCTTTTTTAAAAGGCAACGAAAAAATTATGCATTATTGTGCCAGTAAAGAAGCGAAAGATTTGATTAAAGAAGGTACTACTTCCGATTTTAAGTACGCTCAACAATTGGCAAAAGAGTGGAACTTAAACATGACCGAAATACCAATAGGAAGTGATAATACCAATTTAGAACAAATTAGAAACACCATCAAATTTGGCGATGATTTAATTGCTGATGGTTCTCAAATTCCTTCGTTTTTAATTACACAACAAGCAGCCAAACAATCGAAAGTAATTTTGAGCGGAATGGGTGCCGATGAATTGTTTTTGGGTTATGCCGGACACCAAATGACCTTAATTGATGGTTGGTTAAGCAACATGCCTTTTTCCAAATCAATAGCCAAATCGTTTTATTCGCTCGACCAAGGAAACGGAAAATTTAAAGCTTTTAGAAGGTATTTACATAAGTTGGGTAAATATTACGCTTACCCGAATTATAAATATGGGTTGTACACCATTGTGGGTGATTTCGAAAATTCATTGTCGGTATTTAAAGGCGATACCGCAACTACTACTCAATTTTTAAGCAATTATTTTCCCGAAGGAGCTGACCCTTTCGACTGTTTTAAAACTTTTGAATACGAGAATTTTTTACAAAAAAATGTTTCTTATTTGGATAGAATGACTATGGCAAATTCGGTAGAAGGACGTGTTCCTTTCCTCGATTATCGGGTAATTGAATTGGCGTATTCCATTCCCCGAAATTACAAGTTGAGCAATACCGGAAAAACCAAAACAGTACTAAAAGACGCTTTTAAAAAAGACTTGCCCAACTACGTAACCAACAGAAGAAAAGCAGGTTTTGGAATGCCTTTGAGAAGCATTTTTAGTTCCGAACAAAAAATAAACGAATTGCTCGATAAAGAATTATTAAACAGTATGGATGGCTTTTCGATAGTGGATATTGAAAAACACATTCAAAATCATTTATCTGGCAGAGAAGATAATTCAGCCTTGATTTATGCCTTGATTTCTTTTCAGGAATGGTACAAGATGTATATTTTATAAAGACCTAACAGGTTTTTAATACCTGTTAGGTCTAAAATTCAATCTTTGAAACTTTCTTAACTTTACACTTTCAACTTAAAAAATGGAACAACTCACACAAAATTTAAAAGACGGACACATGCAATTGTTGGAAGTGCCATTTCCTGCTTTAGGAAAAGGACAAATAATGGTTCGTAATTATTATTCAGTAATTAGTGCAGGAACAGAAGGAAAGACGGTGAAAGATGCTCGTTTGGGTTATATTGGCAAAGCAAAATCACGACAAGAAGAAGTAAAAAAAGTAATTGCAGCTGCAAAAACACATGGGGTAATGAAAACGTACAACATGGTCATGAATAAACTGGAAACACCCAATCCAATGGGCTATAGTTGTGCAGGAGAAGTAATTGAAGTGGCTGATGACATCAAGCATATTAACGTAGGTGATTTTGTTGCTTGTGCTGGAATGACAGCCAACCATGCCGAAGTAGTTGTTGTACCTAAAAATTTATGCGTAAAAATAAATCATCCTAAACATATAAAAAGTGCTGCATTTACTACTGTTGGAGCAATAGCCATGCAAGGAGTAAGGCAAGCTGAATTGAGTTTAGGCGAAAGTTGTGTGGTTATAGGATTAGGTTTGATTGGGCAATTAACGCTGCAATTGTTAACTGCTGCTGGGGTTAAAGTCATAGGATTGGATATTGACGACCAGCAAGTTGCTTTAGCACTAAAAACAGGAGTAAAATATGCTTACAACAGTTCAAAAGAAGGATTAGAAAGTATTATTGAACAGGAAACCAATGGTTTTGGTGCTGATGCGGTAATCATTACAGCAGGTACAACTTCGTTAGAACCCATCAATTTTGCAGGAGCAATTGCCCGTAAAAAAGCAAAAGTGGTGATTGTTGGTGCAGTTCCAACAGGTTTTGATCGAAAAAATTTCTACATCAAAGAATTGGATGTAAGAATGTCGTCTTCCTACGGACCTGGTCGATATGATGACGACTACGAACAAAAAGGAACGGATTACCCGATTGGTTATGTGCGTTGGACAGAAAACAGAAACATGCAGGCTTTTATCGAATTGGTGGAAGCAGGAAAAATAAATTTAGAAGCGTTAATCTCTCATCAATTTACCTTCGAAAATGCCAAAGATGCTTACCAATTAATTGTGGACAGAACGGAACACTTTTGCGGAATAGTGTTGGAATACAATTCTAAAAAAGAGTTAAAAAGAAACATTCAACTTCATGCTAAAAAATACAATCCATCAGAAATAAATATAGGATTTATTGGAGCGGGTTCATTTGCACAGAACTTTTTACTACCCAATTTATCAGGACAAAAATTGGTTAATGTAGCTACTGCAAGAGCTACCACTGCAAAAAATATTGCCAATAAATTTGGCTTTGATAATTGCACTGGCAATGCGGATGAAATTATTAAAAATGAATCCATCAATACCGTTTTTATTGCTACACCACACCATTTACATGCTCCTTATGTAATAAAAGCCTTACAAACCAATAAAAATGTGTTTGTAGAAAAACCCTTGTGTCTAACCAAAGAAGAACTGGAAGAAATACGAGAAGCTGAAAGTAAAAGTACTGGTCAATTAATGGTTGGGTTTAACAGAAGGTTTGCCCCTCAAATTATAGCATTAAAAAAAGAACTAAACAACAATTTGCCAAAAGCCATAAACTACAGAATAAATGCGGGCAAATTACCTGCAAACCATTGGACACAAGACCCTGAAATTGGCGGAGGAAGAATCATCGGAGAAGCGTGTCATTTTATTGATTTGTGCTCGTTTATTGCCAGTTCACCAATTTCGAAAGTAGAAGCAAATGCATTAAAAGATGCTAATAACTTAAACGATACGGTAAGCATCAGTTTGGCATTTGAAAACGGTAGCGTAGCAAGTATTTCTTATTTTTCTAACGGAAGTAAACAATTGAACAAGGAATATCTGGAGGTTTTTTGTGGCGAACAAACCATTGTTATTGATGATTTTAAAACGATGGATATTTTTGGTAAAGGGAAGAAGAGTTCTAAAAATTCGTCACAAGATAAAGGACACGCTAAAGAAGTGAGTTTATTTTTAGAGGCACTAAAAACTGGAAAATCGTTGCCAATTTCTTTCGAAGAATGTTACCAATCCACCAAAGCAACTTTTGAAGTATTGAAGCAGATTTAATAATAACAATTAACTTTAATTTAAAAATATAACTCCTAATTTGTATGGAAATGGTTAAAACACAATACGTTTTTTACTAAAAAAAAACAATTATTTTGTTATTATCGTAATTTGTATTATATTTATGCCGTAAAAGTTTAAATATTCACTAAATAATATAAATTATGAAATCAATTAACACCTATTTTTATTTTGTGTTACTATCTTTTTTAGTAACATTAACTTATTCTTGTAAAAAAGATTCCATTAAAAATCCTGAAAAACCAGTTGGTGTAATTTCAGGAAAAGTTGTTGCTCAAAACTCAACAACACCAATAAGCAATGCAACAGTTTTTGTAGATGTTTTAGGAGAAGTAAGTTTAACTCACACAAACACTAAAGGAGAGTTTAAATTGCTCGCTCCTGAAGGAAAACAAACTCTTCATATTCAAACAGGTGGAGGAAGAATATTTAGAACAGAGATAGAAATTGATGTTGTCGCTAATCAAGAAAGAAATATTTCTTCTACAAACAGTGCTGTTATTCTATCTCAAGTTAGTGACTTAGCATATATTCCTGGTGTTTATGATGCTATAGAGGATATCATTATAGATTCCTTAGGATATACTGCAACACAACTTTCGGTGTCTGATTTAGACAATCCTTCTACTTTACAGCAATATGCAGCTATTTTTCTAAATTGTGGAAAAAGCGGAAATATGGATAGCTTAAAATATTATAATCTTAATAATTATATTTTAGCTGGAGGAAGTATTTATGCTTCAGATTGGGCTGTGAATTACCTATCAGGAGATGGTAATTTCAAAATTACACCAACCAATTTTAATGAACTACACGACCATAAAAATACTCATGGACATTTGAAAACTTGTTCTACACCATTAGGTGGAATTTTTCCAGATAATGAATTATGTACACAAAAAACAGGAGCTTCTACCACAATTAATAATTCAAATATAGTTGCACAAGACATTCAAAATGCTTTAGGAAAAAATGCCATCAATATTTATTATAACTTAGGAAGCTGGGAGGTTATTGAAAATTGGGATCAATGGGAAGTACTTATAAATGACAATAATACCTATGGACCTTTAGCAATCAGAAGAAATATTATTGGTACTAATCCTCCATCTCAAGGTGGAAATAATTCAAATAATAACAAAGTAACTATTTGCCATATACCTCCTGGAAACCCTAGTAACCCACAAACAATAACTATATCAATAAATGCATTACAAGCACATTTAAATCATGGTTGTTTTATTGGAACTTGTGCTGGACAAGGAGGAAATATTTATTATACAACTTTCCACAATAAGCCTCAAGGAGGAATTTCTCAAGATGTGCAAAATATTTTAAATTATTTTATTTTAAATCTATAAGAATACCTTTATCAATATTTAAAAAGTCCTAAAATTTTAGGACTTTTTTTATTCGACTTGTTCAAGGGTTCTTTCTGATGATGGCCCTCAAAACACATCTTCTTGACAACTGAGTATAATAAAAAAGTAGTATGTTTTTTTTTAACCCAAGTTGCAGCTAATTAACCCGAACTTCCTTTATTTAAAGCATATTGGTAATTTTTAATTTCCAGTTTGTGTACTACGGATTTTTTTGTAAAAGGTTGTTTTTTTATTTTTAGGGTGGT
>JAHYJH010000142.1 GCA_019429185.1 Vicingaceae bacterium | reverse complement strand
GTGGATAGTTTGGAAAAACAAATAGCTGATTTTATCTGTTACTACAACAATATCTTAAGCAAGCCTATTAATTGGGCTTTTAACACTGTTAAATACCGACAGAAACTTGCAAGTTAATGCACTAGCTCATTCAATTGTAAAATATAGCTCAAAAAGAAGTATAAATGAGCTTTAAATGTTATTTTTGTGAGCTACAAAAGTAAGGCGATGGATTCAAGAGACAAAATAATACTCGATTTTATTAAAAAAAATGGCGTTTGTTCATCAAAAGAAGTGCATGATAAAGTTGACATTTCTGTAAGTTATGCAACATTAAAAAGGATTTTATCAAAACTAAAAAATGAAAACTATCTTTTAGCTGTTGGTCAAGGAAAAGGAACTAAATATACTATTTCTCCTACGTATGAACTTGTAGAGCCAATTGATGTAGATGAATATTATCAGAAAGAAATTGACGAAAGAGAAATTAAAGAAGGGTTTAATTTTTCCATTATTAATGAAGTGCTTGCAAAACATTCTGTTTTTACAGCACCTGAATTAGAAAGGTTAAATGAACTTCAGGAGAAGTTTAATGAAAATGTAGCTCTATTATCTGAAATAGAATATAAGAAAGAGTTTGAAAGGCTGGCTATTGATTTAAGTTGGAAATCTTCTCAAATAGAAGGAAATACCTATTCTTTATTGGAAACGGAAAGGCTTTTAAAAGAAAAAGAAACTGCCGCAGGAAAAACCAAAGATGAAGCAACAATGTTGTTAAATCATAAAGATGCGTTAGATTTCATAATTGAAAACCCAAACTATTTGCATCCATTATCGGTTACAAAAATAGAGGACATACATAGTTTACTTACCAAAGAGCTTTCAATTGAACGAAATTTAAGAAAAAGAAGAGTTGGTATCTCAGGTACCAATTATAAACCATTAGATAATGAGTTTCAGATAGCTGAAGCCCTTACTAATTCTTGTGATGTAATTAACTCTAAAACGAACGTCTTTGAAAAAGCATTGTTAGCATTAGTACTAATTTCTTATATACAACCATTTATGGATGGAAATAAACGAACAGCAAGAATTGTTAGTAACGCCATTTTAATAGATGCAAAATATTGCCCATTATCTTTTAGAACAGTTGATTCTATTGAATATAAAAAAGCAATGTTGCTGTTTTATGAACAAAATAACATTTCAAGCTTCAAAGAGATTTTTATCAATCAATTTGAGTTTGCTGTTAATACCTATTTTTAGTAGCTTAATTTTTTTGTAACTTTGAGTTAGCCAAATCACAAACATGGATATTCAAACTTCTAAAATAGAGTTAGTAAAAATGATTCTTAGTATTAAGAATGAGAAATTCATTGAAAAAATCACAGAATTTATTCAAAAGGAAAAAGTTGATTTTTGGAATGAGTTAAACTTGTCAGAACAAAATGAAATTGAACAAGGAATTGCAGCGTTGAACACAGGTAAGAGAGTTGAGTTTAATGACTTTTAAAAAAAGATTTCTTAATGAAAGTGTTTTTATCAGAATTTGCTGAAAAAATTATAGCTTTAGTTGGTGTTAGACAAGATACAATAATGCGGAATATTTTATTTATATCAATTATTTTTTTACTTTCCTGCAATAAACATAAAATAAATGTAGTCAATTGTGAAAAATGGGAAATAAATAAACCAATTTTTTATAATGTTGAGTATAGGGAAATTAAAACAGATAAAGATTCTGTAATTCTTGCTAAAAAAAGTATATATAGAGTTGAATTAGTCGTAGATGAAAAAGGAGATAGTAGTAGGATAACATGGAGTATAAAATACGAAACAAGAAAACCTGATTCTTTATTGACAAATCTCGAAAAATTGATAGGAGACACGATTGAATATAAGGAAGAATATAAAATTATCTATCAAACAAATGAAGTGGGTCAATACCAAAAAATTGTTAATTGGGATGAATTAGACAAAATGATTACTGGTCTATGGAATGATTATAAGAATACTCTTAATGTTAATACAACAACTAAAAAAGAAGTATTGAAAAATATTGAATCTGCTTTTATGAATAGAGCAGCTATTGAATCAAAGTTGACTCTTGCTATTTCACCTTTACATTGTGTCTTTGGACTTCCTTATTCAAACCAAACATCTCAAACTACAGAAATTGTAACTGGCTTTAACAATCAACCACTTTTGTCAAATAAGACTCATAAAATACTTTCTGAAGAAAATGATTTTGTGGTAATGCAGGTAACTTATGAGTATGATTCAAATGAAGTTGTTTCTCAAGTTAATGATGTGGTAAGGGAATTAGGAAGTAAAGAAGTGGAAATAGCAGGTCAAATTAAAATGACAGACACTTGTAATGTAGGTTTTAGTAAATTAACAAATTGGCCTTATCAAGTCGAATTTTGGAGAGTTGCTAAGCTTGGTGATGTAAAGAAAAATATAAGTGTTTCTTTGGTACAGGTAAAATATTAAAGATCCATAAGTATATTTTAACATCTTCTCAACCACATTTTCAATTACAACCATTCACATTTTAACTCATTCAATTGTAAAATATAGCTCAAAAAGAGGTGTGTATGAGCTTTAAATGTTATCTTTGTAAGCTATAAAGTAAAGGACTATGAAAATATTATTAGATATAAACGACAACAAAGTTTCTTTTTTTATGGAAGTGTTAAAAAATTTTTCTTTCGTTAAAAAAGTTACTCCAATAACCAACGCTAAAGCTAATTTAATGCAAGATATTAAAGAAGCTGTTGAGGAACTAAAATTAATAAGAGCGGGTAAATTAGACGCTCGTAATGCAGAAGATTTAATCAATGAGTTATAGCGTTAAAACCATTCCTAAGTTTGAAAAAAGTATAAAAAAGCTTGTTAAAAAATATCCTTCGCTTAAAAATGAATTTATCAACTTAGTACAAAACCTTAAAGAAAAACCGGAACAAGGCACAGCTCTATGTAATAATTGCTACAAAATACGGCTTTCCATTAAATCTAAAGGAAAAGGTAAGTCTGGTGGTGCAAGAGTGATTACGAACTTTATTATTACTGATGAAACGGTTTATTTGCTCTCTATTTACGATAAATCTGAAAAGGATAATTTAACTGATAAGGAACTTCAAGAGTTATTACAACTTTTACCAAACTAAAAATCCATATACAGGAATCTACCTTTTAAAAGTATCTTAATCAATATTAATCCTAAAAATTGTTTGTGTTCTTTTGTTTTTTTTCAATCAATAAATTCTTTATTCCTCAAAACTCAAGCACTTAAAAAAATATGTAGTTTTGTTCCATGGAAATTTTACATATAAAAAGAGTTTATAAAACGTATGCAGAACATAAAGCACTACATAATGTTTCAATTCATATCGAAAAACAACGGATTTTTGGGTTATTAGGTCCAAACGGTGCTGGAAAAACAACCCTTATTAGAATCATTAATCAAATTACAGGACCCGACCAAGGAGAAATATTTTTTGAAGGAGAAAAATTAGCTCCTAAACACATTTCTCAAATAGGGTATTTGCCCGAAGAAAGAGGTTTGTATAAAAAAATGAAAGTGGGCGAACAAGCACTCTATTTAGCTCAACTTAAAGGAATGTCAAAAAATGAAGCTAAAACTAAGCTAAATCAATGGTTTGATAAATTTGAAATTACTACTTGGTGGGATAAAAAAGTGGAAGAACTTTCTAAAGGAATGGCTCAAAAAGTACAATTTATTACTACCGTACTACACGAACCAAAACTGTTGATACTCGATGAACCTTTTAGTGGTTTCGATCCTATAAATACCAACTTGATTAAAAAAGAAATTTTAGAACTAAGAGATAAAGGTTCTACCATTATTTTTTCTACACACAATATGGAATCGGTAGAAGAAATTTGTGATGATATTGCACTCATTAACAAATCAAAAAAGATATTAGATGGCAAAGTAGCTGACATTAAAAATGAATATAAAACCAACATCTATGAAATTGTTTTTAAAGGAAACTTAATTTCTTTTACCAATGCACTTTGGACTGGCTTTGAACTCTTAGAAAGTAAAAAACAAGACGATAGAATAATAGCAAAAGTAAAAGGATTGCGAATGGATTCAAGTGTTAATGCATTGATAGGAGCGGTATTAAACGATATAACCATTGTTTCAATTAATGAACACATTCCAACAATGAACGAAATTTTTATACAAAAAGTAAATGAAGTAATGCCCGATGATTTGCCAGAGGAGATTAATTAGAGTTTGTCCATAATGTCCGATATCTTCGTTATTCTCGACTTTCAAATCAGTCATGTACTTTAGTACACTCCTGATTCTCAAGTCATCGATACCTCAATCTCGAACATTCTGAACCAAACTCTCGACTTTATGGACAGACACTAATTAGAAATTAAAAGTAGGAAGATAGAAGTTTACAAATAACAAAATACAAATAACAATGGCTTTGTGTGATGGAAACTCCTCTCCTTTGGGGAGGTTGGGAGGGGCTGATAAACAGATAACTAAAAAATGAACAAAATAGCTTTAATAATACAACGCGAATACCTTACAAGAGTCAAGAAAACATCATTTATTCTGATGACCTTGTTTGGACCAATACTGATGGCTGGCTTAATGTTAATTCCTATTTGGCTAGGATTAAAAGACAAAGACATACAAATAATTGAAGTTATTGATGACACACGTCAATTTATCAATCAATTTGAAGGCACAAACACCATTCAGTTTTATTACGAGTTCAAATCAATTGATGACGCAAAAAAAAGTTTTTATAAGGACAAATACACTTCTATCCTTCATATTTCAAATACAGATAAAAACACAACAGCTTATTTGTATTATAAAAAACAGCCTGGATTATCAACCGTTTCTAAAATAGAATCAACCATAGAAAAAGGAATAAAAAATATTGAATTAGAAAAGCAATTCAACATAAGCAGAAAACAACTAGATGAAATTCAACCAAAAGTTACCGTTAAATCGGTTTCCATAGATGAGGCTGGGCTTGAAGAATCTAAAAATGTTGGTGTAAGCACATTTTTGGGCTTTGGAGGAGCTATTTTAATTTACACCTTTATTTTTATGTATGGCATTCAAATTATGCGAGGCGTAATTGAAGAAAAAACGAGTAGAATTGTTGAAATTATTATTTCATCGGTAAAACCTTTTCAGTTGATGATGGGGAAAATTATTGGAATTGCATTGGTAGGATTAACACAATTTTCGTTGTGGATAATTCTCTCCATGGGTATTTATTCCGTTGGAATGGGAGTGTTAGCTTCATCAAATATGAATCAACTCGATTTTTCAAAAGAAGCCATTACCAATGGAATGAGTTCTGAAAGTGAAAATGAAATTTCAGAAAACAAAATAGAACAACAAATCAATGAAATGTTCAGTCAAATTCCTATTACTAAAATTGTAATTGCGTTCCTGTTTTATTTTTTGGGAGGTTATTTATTGTATGGAGCATTTTTAGCCGCAATTGGCTCTGCCGTTGATAGTGAAGCAGATACGCAGCAATTTATGATGCCCATTACTATTCCACTGATTTTTTCTTTTATTATGGCAAGTTCTGTTATGGAAAACCCCGATGGTCCATTAGCGTTTTGGTTGTCTATTATTCCGTTAACTTCACCAATAATTATGATGGTGCGTATTCCTTTCGGAGTAGAAACATGGGAATTGTTACTCTCTATGGCATTATTAGTTTTAGGGTTTTTAGGAGCTACTTGGATGGCTGCTAAAATTTATCGCACAGGAATTTTAATGTATGGTAAGAAAATTACCTACAAAGAACTTTTAAAATGGCTTTTCTATAAAGGCTAATTTTTAATGGAGAATTATACCGTAAAAATATTAGTTGTAAGATACAGTTCTATTGGTGATATTGTGCTTACAACTCCTATAGCAAGGTGTTTGAAGCAACAGTTAGACGGCAATGTGGAAGTCCACTATTTAACTAAAAAAAGCTACAGTTCTTTATTAGAAAACAATCCTTACATTACTAAAATTCATACTATTGAAAAAAACAATAATGAAGTTGCCGAACAGCTAAAGAATGAGCATTTTCATTATATCATAGATTTACACAAAAACCTTCGTTCTAAAGGTATTTCCAGAAAATTGGGAACACTGCGTTTTACTTTCGATAAGTTGAACATAAAAAAATGGTTGCTGACCAATTTTAAAATAAACTCCTTACCCGATATCCATATAGTTGACAGGTATTTTGAAGCAGTAAAACCTTTAGGAGTGGAGAACGATGGTAAAGGCTTAGATTTTTTTCTTACGGATAATGATAAAGTAACTAACCTTCCGGTAACACATAATAATGGATATGTTACCATAGCCATTGGAGCTCAATTTGCAACTAAATGTCTGCCCAAAAATAAATTGGTGGAGTTGTGTAATTTGATTCGCCAGCCAATAATTTTAGCCGGAGGAAAGGAAGATGAACAAAAAGCCAATGAGATTATTAGCCAATCTTCCAACAAAAACATATACAATGCTTGTGGAAAATATACGATTAATCAGTCGGCATTTATTGTAAAAAACAGCCAAATCCTCATTACTCATGATACTGGATTAATGCATATAGCATCAGCCTTGGGAGTAAATATTATTTCCATTTGGGGAAATACCGTTCCTGCTTTTGGGATGTACCCTTACCTGCCAAAAGAAAAATATGTAATTATAGAAAACAATAACCTTAACTGCCGACCATGTTCTAAAATAGGTTATGATGCTTGTCCAAAAAAACACTTTAAATGTATGAATGACCTTAATATGGAAGAAGTTGTTGCTAAGGTAAAGGAATTTAGCTTAGTGGATTAAATAATACGTTAAACCCAAAAGCACAACCAGATAAATAATTACTCTTTTATTGATGGTATTTGTATTTCTGTTTCTATAAGTAGCCCCCCAATTTTCATTGATGGAAGACTTAACATCGGCTGGTTGAGAATTATTTTTTTCGTTTTCAACTTCTTTTTTTATTTGAGCAACTCGCTTATCCAATTTTTCTTTACGCTCATCATAATAACGAGGTGTATATTCAAACTGACTTGGTTTTTTGGTGTAAATACCAAACATTTTGGGGATTCTAGGTGCTTGCATCATTCAGAAATTTTATAACCACTAAATTACTAACTTTTAAGAAAAGATAAAATTGTCTTTAGAAGAAAAAAAGCAGCCTTGAATTTTTCAAGGCTGCTTTTTTGTATTTATAAGTCAGGAATTACTCCACCACCAACTTGCCGCTTTCTACCACATTTCCATTTTGAGAAACCGTGAAGAAATACAAACCAGATGATAATTGCTTAACATCTATTTGGTTATTAGTGTTGTTAATGGTTTTGTTGATTAAAATTCTACCCATCACATCCATAATTTCAAGATAAACAACACCATTTTTAGTTTCCAAATTATGGCTAATGGTTAAATTATCGTTAGTAGGGTTAGGGAACAAGTTAACCTCAGATTTAGTAACAGTTCCTTTATTAAATTCATCCTGAGAGGACATTAATCTTAAATTATTAGATGTTAAGTTTCACAAGGTTGTTCCTTAAAGTCTTGTTTACTATTACTCTTCAAAAGTAGTATTTTTTCTTTAAACACTGCTGGCTTTTCCTTAAAAATTTTAGGTTCGAGTTCAAACCACTTTTCT
>JAHYJH010000012.1 GCA_019429185.1 Vicingaceae bacterium | reverse complement strand
AAAGCGAAAAAGTGTCAAGGTAGCTTTTCCCTTTGTTTAGAACGGATTAATTGCTTTACCGATCAAAAACCACAAAACCAATAGAAAGCAATAATGCTCGAAGTTCTGATGGGTGCTTAACTATAACGGTCTAGGCTATGAACAGTTGGGGTTTTTATGCCCTAACTTTTCGGTTTAGCACTAACCTTTATTTTATGTTTATACTTTCGTTTTATAACTTTCGCCCCAATTGTTTATAGCCATTGTTGGCAACTGGCTTTTATTCCGTTCCAATTCGTTTGTCGTATTCACGAAAGCTCTCATTGGCAATTTTAATTTGTTCAAGAAAGATATTTATCAAATCGGTTTTGCTTTGTTTATAATCTATTTTCTCGTGTTTATTTATACCTAAATCCGATAGAAGTTCATTGAAAATTACATCTGTCCCTTCTTGCAAGTAGTAATTTGAATATAGATGAATTTCTTCTTTGACAAACTGAATCCAAATTTTATTATAGTCTTTTGAAATCGAATATTTATAGACTCTCGAACCTTCCCAATTAAAAAGTCCACTTTTGCTTATTACAATATCTTCGTCCACAATAGGATTTAGTTTGTCCAATTCTTTCCCAACAGTATTTAATTTAGCTAAAACTTCATTCTCAATGTTTTTGTATTCATTGACCAAATGTTTGACTTCTTTCTCATTTTTGTAGATTATTTCTCTTAATTCTTTTGACATATTTAATGTGTTTTTGCCGAGAAATTTAACTTCAAGGTACTTTTTAAACTCCTTTAGAAAATATGAAACATTATCAGCTTCACAGTTAATTAACCAAGTATTAATTAAAGGGATTAAATCTTGTTTATAACCGATGACTTTTAATTTATTTTCCTTGTATAATTTATGGCTTAATTTTTCATCGATACTTTTCAATTTTGGCTCTGTTCCATATGGATTTAAATAGAAAAGGATATAGTTGCCATTAGTATTCTTTTCTAAATACTGAGAATAGTCCTTCAATTGATTATTTTGGTCGTCTGCCCAAACTTTGTTTTCAATTCCAATTGTCAATCCTTTTAGTTTGATGTAAATATCTAATCTTCTTTTGTTAGTTATTATTTTTTCACAGACGTTGGCTATTTGCTCAATTTCAATTTCTTTATTGGTAAATGTTTTTATGAATTCAGATAAAAATATATTTCCTTGTCCGTGGTTTTGATTCACGTCCAAAAAGTAAGCTAAGACTTGACTTATTTTGTTTTCTCCCACAGAAAAAAATTGAAATAAACTAAAATCAAGGGCTAATTGTTTATTGTATTCCTTTTTGAATTTATAATGAGCATCAATTCTTGATTTTACGATGTTCAGGATATTTTCAATTTCCTTAAATTCTGTATTCATTTACGGATTTCTTAGCTTGTTGCCAACTTATATATATGCACACCTTTGTGGTGGATATTCAGCCTATTTGGGTAGATATGTACACCTTTTGGTGTTATTTATTTCTTACAAATATAACTATTTATTTGAATTACAAATCATCAAATGGGCTTTTTACCGCTTCACTGTTATTTATTGTAGTAGGAGTGTAACTTCTTTTCCGATAGTAATCGCACATACTGTGTCCTAATAAAATGCTGATGTAATAAACTGTATTAGATCATAAGCTTTTCCCCATAATTTTTAACGTGTCCCCTTTTAAGTGAGCCTTATCAGCGAATGGTAGTTTATTCCATTGTTAACTGAATGACAATAAGAACTTAATATAAGAAACCAAAAAGCCATAGTGGTATCATGTTGTTACTGCCAATTTCAATGTTATCTCTAACAACGTAAGCATTGGCTATATTTTTAATTTGTTTTTTTGACTTAGTTTTTCCACCTGTTTCAAAAGTGAATTTATTTGCTACCAAAAAATCGGCTTCATTAGATGAATTAACCACATAGTTACTGCTCAATTGATTAAGAAAAAAAGTTTCTCTAAGATTACCTGTGTTTACATTTTCGTTACCCTGATTAAACATTAAGTTGGTATTGTTCAAATATATTTTTTCAGGTTTATTTAAACTGTTTATGCCTTTGTTCTGAACATACAACAATTGCAACAGTTGTGCATCATGTAATAATTTTAAATATATCTTCATGGTATTAAGACTAATCCCAGTTCGTTCGCTTAAGGCATTCATATTGGGTTTAAATGGAACCGAACCACTTATAATCTGTAATAATTTTTTTAAATAAATAATGTTAGTCGTTTGTATAGAAGCAAATTGAGGTATGTCAACTTCTAAAATAGTTAAAATGGTTTCACTTAGTTTTTGGTGAAACGAATTTTTATTTTCGTTATAAAAAGGGTAGTACCCATACTTTAAATAGTCATCAAAATAGCTAAGTGGCTTAAATCCATTTATTAATTGAATAGCCAGTGCAACATGGTTGGTAAAAATATCTTCTAAACTAAGGATAGGAAAGGATTGTTTCGTTTCAAAATAAAGAAATTCTCGAAACGATAATCCCGATAATTGATACATTACTGTTCTTCTGCTTAAATCGGCTTTTGCGTGTTGTAAATGCAACAATGACGAACCTGTAAAAATAACTTTCAACGAAGGGAAATCATCGTATATATTTTTCAGTTCGTTTGCCCAATTTGGATAACGATGAACCTCATCTACAGCTAAAAGCTTACCTCCTTTTTTATAGAAAATATCAGCAAGGTTGTAAAGGTTGTTTTCTGAAAAATATAAATCATCCAAACTCACATACAAAACATCGTTGTTGGGTTGGTAATGTTGTTTTATGTATTGTAGTAGTATGGTTGTTTTTCCTACACCTCTGCTTCCTTTTATACCAACAAATCTATTTTGCCAATCAATGGTATTTATAAAATCTCTAACCGTTTCTGTTTGAGTTAAAGCATATTTCTCATAAAATTTTTGTCTTAATTTTTCCATCTTGCATAAAAATATCAATACAAATATACAAATTATATTAAAAAACATCAATACATTGATGTTTTTAATAATTAAAAACCAATATTCAACAAGTAATTTATGATGCGATAAATAAGCAGAAACAGCTGGGGGATCAGTTGTGGGAAAGTTATGAGTACTTACAAGAAAGATTACAAAGTTTTTTTATCTCTTGTATAAATGAATTTTACCAATTGGAAAATATCTCATACTTAACGTGCTGTCTGTAAGTCCTAATATTTCATAATTCAAGGTATCAGTCTTACTCATCAAAATAAGAAAATCTGCTTTTTCTGTTTCATTTACAAATTCAGGTAATTTATTAGTAATTGAAATAGAATAATAGTCATCAGAATTTGTTCTTTCACCCTTATAATTAAAAGTCCACTTATAATTAATTATCGTCACTGAAGCTAAGCTATCTTGGTCGTGAATCCAGTGTCCTTGAATTAAGTTAAAAATTATTTCCTTTTCACTTGAAATTGGATTTGCGTTATCAAATAATCTTTTAATAAACTGTTCATCACCAATACTGTAACACCAGTCGTTATTTTCTTTAATGTTTTCTCCATTTACTCTAAATGTTCTTTTAGTTCCGTCTTTCATTGTAATGAAAAGCCAATACTGTAAACCAAATTTGCAAGGACCTTTCGATTTGCTATTATTCCATTTGTCAATCATATTTTTTACTTGATTGCTTGTCAACTCTCTTATTTCAATATTTTCACTTGTCTGTCCGTATAAATTATTTTTTATCTCAATACTTTCAACATTTTTAAAATTGATTGTCGATTTCTCAATCACTTTCATTGAATTTGACTGGACACAAGAATATAATGAAAAAATAAGTCCTAATATCAAAATATTATACATTCCTATCATTCGTGTTTTTTTAAATTATCGTCCAAACATAACTTAGAAGCTAAAGCATATATTATTCATCTAGTAGCAAGCGGTTATTGTTAATTATTACCCAAATATACAATTTTCACAACACATCTAAAAATTTTGTGCTTTCCTTTCAAGTGGGTTTTATCAGTAAATGGTAAATATTACCCTTATTAAACAAGGTTTTCCCTGAATGACAACAAGAAAGTTATTAATCTCTAATAAATTTGCTACATTTGAAAATAAAATCACTATTAAGCACTTTAAATTCAACACCCTTATGCTATTATCCGAAGATGAAATAAAACCTGCTCTCCTTCAATTAACCAACTGGAAATTAGCAAATAATTGCATCACAAAAACGTATATTTTCATAACTTTTTTAGCTGTGTTAAAGTTTATGAATGAAGTTGCAACTGTTGCTGAATTAATGCAGCATCATCCCGAGTGGTGCAATGTGTATAACAAATTAGAAGTTAAACTAACCACTCACGATGCTGGAGGAGTTACGCAAAAAGACATCGAATTGGCAAAAAAAATGGACGAAATTGCTCGATCGAATTCTTTTTTTAATTAGTTTTGTCATCAAATGATTTTAACCAACGCCACATATTATTACTTACTCCATTTTAATGAATTGAGGTAATAGTGCTGTGTAAAAAAATAGTAAAAGCTCGATTCATAAGAATCGGGCTTTTTTTATGTCTAAAAATTAATTAAAACACAAAATTATGCAACAAAATTTCAACAATTACACAAAAGAAGACTGGGAAGTATGGAAAATACTTTTTGAACGACAAGTGAATAACCTCAAGGATAAATCGTGTGCTGAATATTTATCCTGTCTTACCCAATTAACCAATGAACTTAAGGCTTCCATTCCTGATTTAACACTATTAAGTACTAAAATTTTTAATGAAAACGGATGGTCTATCGAAATAGTTCCCGGGCTAATTCCTGTGGATAATTTTTTCAGCCTTTTAGCTCAAAAAAAATTCTGTTCCTCTATATGGATAAGAAAAAAAAGCCAGCTCGATTATTTAGAAGAACCCGATATGTTTCACGATATTTTTGGGCATATTCCCTTGTTGCTTGATACTAATTTTGGCAGCTTTGCACAACAACTTGGGACAATTGGTGTACAACACAAAAATAATCCTCAAGTATTATTAGAATTGCAACGACTATATTGGTTTACCATAGAATTTGGCGTGTTAAAAACAGACCAAAAATTAAAAATTTATGGAGCAGGGATTATTTCTTCCTTTCAGGAAACCAATGGTATTTTTGATAAAAACACTGTAATTCTTCCTTTTAATTTAGATGAAGTGATAGCAACCGACTTTAACAATATGGAAATTCAAACCAAATACTTTTTTATTGAATCGTTTGAAGAAGTGAAAATGGCATTAAGTGCCTATGCAAAAAGGTTGTTGGTTGTTAAAAAATAGATATTAATGCATCAGAATTAAACTAACATCAAATTTTAATCAATACAAACAAAATCACGAAAATTATCTTTGTTAATCACTGTAAACGAAGCATCGTAGGCTTCAATAAAGTTTTTTGGTAATTTTACTTTCGCTTTTGGATTCCATTTAAACTCAAAGCCGTGTATTTCTCCTCCTTTCTCTTCCACATAATCAACTTCTTGTTGCTGTATAGTCCTCCAAAAAAAACTATTGGCATATTTTAAATGATAATGATTTCTTTTCAATCGTTCGCCTATTAGAAAATTCTCCCATAACGCACCAATATCATTCCTAAACTCAATTGGGTTAAAATTCTGAATTAGTGCATTTCTAATACCATTATCGTAGAAATAATATTTTTTATTGGTTTTTATCTCATTTCTCAAATTTCTACTAAACGAAGGGAGAGCATAAACCACATAACCCAACTCCAATAAGCGAATATAAGTGCCTACCGTATTTTTATCAACTCCTACCAATTGTGCAATTTCATTAAAACTCACTTCATTTCCCACCTGAAAAGCCAATGCTTGAAGTATTTTTTCAAGTACATCTGGTTTCTTAATGTTTGCATAAGACAAAATATCTTTATACAAATAACTCTCTGTTAGTTGATTTAGCAGCTCAACTTCGCTACCTTTATTATTAATGATATCTGGATAAAACCCATATATTAATCTGTTTTCCAAATCACTTTGAGCAGCAATATATCCAAATTGTTTTTCGTATTCTTCGTAAGAAATTGGATACAGGTTATATTCCCATTTTCTTCCTGTAAGTGGTTCGTTCATCTCATTTTTTAGCTCAAATGCCGATGACCCACTAACTAATAATTGCACATCTTTAAATTGGTCGTGAATAATTTTTAACGTAATACCTATATTCTCTATTCGCTGAGCTTCATCAATAAACACTATCTTAGAACTACCAAGTATAGTTTTAAGGTCTTCACTTGATGGATTTGTTAATTTACTCCTTACTATAGGGTCGTCTCCGTTCAGAAAAAGATATGGATTGGGGACTCAACAACTCTTTAATTAAAGTTGTTTTTCCTACTTGCCTTGGTCCAATCAATACGATTGCTTTGTGTTTAAAAAGCTTATCCTCAACAATTTTTGTTAATGTTCTTGTTATCATTTTATAGGTTATTTCATACAAAAATAGTAATATTTAGTGAATGTACTCACTAAATATTACTATTTTTAGTGAATTAACACACAAAAACAATATAAAATTAGAATTTACCTCAACTAAGGGTCTGTAATGAAATAAACTATACATTTAGCCTTGCTCTTTTGCTCTTTGCCGGTACACTATCTCGCTCAAACATCCACTGGTTGTTTGCCGTGTTGAAAATACTCGCCATAGCGTTGCTATGTCTGTGTTTTTCGTTTTATTAGCAAACAAAATAACTTCGCCTATTCTGTACACTTTATTTCATTACAGACCCTAATCCAAAACCATAGGTCAGCTAAAGTCGCCTTTCGGAAAATCTTAAGAGATCTTACTCCCCTCCTTCAAAACCGCCTTCAAAATTTTTATTTTTAAAATTTTCGGGTTTCTTTTTCTGATTGATACGATAGGTAAAACTTAAACGAAAATAGCGACTTCTCCATTGCCACTCACTTTCGGATATGAAATTATCACCAAAAGCTATTGACCTTCTTTTTCTGGAATTGAACACATCACTGGCATTGAATGTAACCGTTCCGTTTCCTTTCAGCACATCGAAAGAAAATCCGGCATCTAAGGAATAGATGGCTTTGGTTTCTCCCTGAACAGAATTTTGTGGAGATCTATAATTAAAAGATGCTTGAAGATTCAACTTCTTTTTTACTGTCCATTTTGAGTTAAGTCTGGTTGACCAAGCATACGTGTCATTATGAAAATTTTGGCTATTCAACTGACCTTCCTGAATTTCTCTGAAAAAATTAAAACTTCCTTGTAAATTCCACCATTTATACGCTTCATACGAGCCAGAAAATTCTATTCCAAAAGCATCTTTAGTTCCTAAATTAAAAGGTTTTCTTTCTGTATTTCCTTCCAAATCTGAAACAATAATTCGAGTAATCACATCTGTAGTATGTCGATAATAAACACTACTAAGCAACGAACCTTTTTTCCAATACTTTAAATGTCCAAATTCGTACGCATCTGTTAATTCAGGATCAAGGTTTGGATTTCCTGCAAAAATATTTCGTGAATCTGTGAAACTAAAAAAAGGCAACAACCACCAATGCCTCGGACGATTTATTCTTTTACTATAACTCAACTGCAAGGTGTTTTCTTTGTGCAATTCATACGAAAAATGCGTACTGGGAAATAAATTAAAATAATTCCTTCTATTTAACTCATCGGTTATTTTCAACTGCGTTTCAACATCTGAAAGTTCACCTCTAACGCCAAGTTGATAAGAAAATTTTTTTATCTTATTTCCAAACATCATGTAAGCAGCATAAATATTTTCATTGTATTCCATATCATCATGAAACTGAGGAAGTGCTTCATAACGCATGGTTATATCATTGTATTCTCCAACGGCAAAAGGATTAGTAACTTTTTTAAGTGTTGATTTTAAACCTGTTTCAAATTTTCCTTGTTTTATCGGATGCACATAATCGGCTTGAAACAGCCAGTTTTGCGATTTTTCATTATTAAAAACACGTTGATTTAAATTTTCTGATAAAACTGTTGAATTTGTTTGCTCAATGATAGATTTTTCAAAATCTTTTGCTTCAGAGCGTTGAGCATCAATAGTGAAAAGCCTGTCTTTTTGTTTAAATGTTTTTCTATAATTTAATGAAACATCGTGCGATGACAAATCTTTATCTTCAATTTCTAGTCTGTTTACGGTTTGAGAGGCAACATCTAACTGATTAAAATCGGCATAAGACAACTTCATTTTGTTGTCGGCATCTCCTACATTGAAACTACCTGAAATGGTAAGCGTATTATTGTCATTGATATCGTAAGAACCACCTAATCGAAAATTGTTGTTCAACGTGTTTCTATCTGTTTGCGAATTGCTTTTGTAACTAAAACTGGTATCTGGATAGGTAAATTTCTGTACCGAACGATTTGTTCCTGGAGATTCTCTGTAATTTATTCCATAGCCTAAAAACACATTCGTTTTTTTTCTTTTCATGTTCAAATTAAAGCCACCACCATAATTACTTGGATAGCCTACATCCACATTAACAGAACCATTTATTCCATCTCTTTTATCGTTTTTCAACACAATATTAATAATTCCCACTTCCCCTTCTGCATCATATCGTGAAGAAGGATTGGTTATTACTTCAATTTTTTCTATTTGATTTCCTTGGAGTTGTTTTAATGCTTGAGCTGTACTCATTCCTGTCAATCCTGAAGGTTTTCCGTTAATCAAAATACGTACATTTTCACTTCCTCTAAGGCTTACATTACCATCAATATCTACATTTACAGAAGGAACATTCCCTAATATTTCTGTTGCATCTTTTCCTTGATTGGTAATGTCTTTATCCACATTAAAAACCCGTTTATCCAAATCAATTTCCATCGCTTTTTTTTCCTCAACCACCTGGAATTCGTCCAACGAAAGTGCTGATGGTTTAAGTTTAATAGTTTTTAGGACTACATTGTTATTTTCGATGATAATATTGGAAATAATTTTATTTTCAAAACTTAAAAAAGAAAGCTTTGCGTAATAATTACCCTTTTCCAATTCCACCTTAAAATTCCCATCCATATCAGTTGCAATTCCTTTTACATAAGAAGAATCATTAGATTTGAATAAAGCAACAGCAACATAAGGTAAATTAAGACCTCTTTCATCCACAACCTTACCACTGAGTTGATGCGTTTTGTTTTTTGTTTGAGCAGTAACAGATGAAGTAATTACACAAATAAAAGTAAAAAAAAACAGAAATATTTTTGGTTGAAACATGTTGCCAAAATTAAAGATAGTTGAATTATCATCTAACTATTTTATTGTATTTTAACAATCAAATAACTTTTATATTCTTTGTTTGCTAGTAATTTTGAAAAATCGTATTTCGTAAATTGTTATTTGTCATTTGTTTTTTGTCATTTGTCATTTGTCATTTGTTTTTTGTTATTTGTTTTTTGTTATTTAAAAGTATGTATCTTCAATTTATCCTCTTTGCTTCCTTTTTTATTTTGGTACTCGATTGGTATTATTACCGTTCTGTGAAAAATTTTACGAAAAATTATTCTACTAATCTAAGAGCAACCCTCCGTATTTCCTATTGGATATTCACTTTTTTAGTCATTACTTTTTTAATTTTTATAACAACCTATTTCATCAATAAAACAGCCATACCAAAATTTGCTAGAACCTATATGATGGGATTTATTTTTATGGTGGTTGTTTCTAAAGTTATTGGCATTGTGTTTCTTATGCTTTATGATGTTCAATCACTAACTTTATTCATAAAAAAAAATATAATCAAAAAATTTTATCCTAAAAAAATAGAAAAATCAATAGGTCGGAGGAGTTTTTTAAAGAAATCGGTTATCATTGCATCTGCCATCCCATTTGGAACACTCCTATTCGGCATGGTTAATTCAGCTTTTGATTTTACAATTAGAAAGCAAAAATTAAGGCTAAAGAATCTGCCAAGTGCTTTTAAAGGATTAAAAATCATACAAATTTCTGATATTCATACAGGCAGTTTCATGACAAATACTCCATTGGAAGAAGCTGTTCAGCTAATAAATAAGGAACAACCTGATGTAGTTTTTTTTACGGGCGATTTAGTGAATGACATCAGTGAGGAAGCATTGCCATTTATTGACACCCTAAAAAAAATAAATGCTCCTTTAGGCGTATTTTCAATATTAGGAAATCATGATTATGGTGATTATTTCTACCAATCCGATGATGTTGAAGGAAAACAACACAACCTCCATTTAATGAAAGAAATTCATGAAAAATTAGGTTGGAAACTGCTCAACAACGAACATCATATTCTTGAAATAGACAATCAACGCTTAGCAATTATTGGTGTTGAAAATTGGGGACATGGACACAGATTTCCAAAATATGGCAACCTTGAAAAAGCAAAAAAAGGTTGTTTAGAAGAAGATGTTAAATTACTTTTAAGTCACGATCCATCGCACTGGGATGCTCAAATATTAAAAGAACATAAAGATATTGCAGTTACCTTTTCGGGACATACCCACGGAATGCAATTTGGCATTGAAATTCCGGGCTTTAAATGGAGTCCTTCCGAATATCTTTATCCACAATGGGCTGGATTGTACAAAAAAAATGAGCAACAAATTTATGTCAACAGAGGTTTAGGCTTTTTAGGTTATCCAGGAAGGGTTGGAATATTGCCTGAAATTACTGTTTTTGAGTTGGGATAAACAAAAAAAATAACCTTAAAATCTATTTTTATTTTATAAAATCCATAAACAAATCTATATCTTTGTAGCATTATTAATTTAATTTATCTATCATGAAAAAGACATTACTTCCAATTTTATTTATTTTCTTATTCTCATTCATTTCAAATGCTCAACATGTTTTTGACAAAGGTGATATCGCTATAAACGCTGGTATTGGTGTTGGAGGAACTGGTGGATTATTCCCTTCATTAGAATTTTCTGCTGAATATGGAGCAATTCCAACAGGTACTATTGGTCTTGTTTCTTTTGGAGGAAAAGCAGCTTATAAATACTCCAGATATACCTACAACAATTGGTTTAACAACAGCAATAATAAAAGAGATTATAATTATCACCAATTTGAATTTGGCGTAAGAGCTGCTTGGCATTTACTTTATTTTGAAAATAACAAATGGGATGCTTATGCTGGTTTTGGAACAGGACTTCGTTTATACAATGATTATTATTATAATAATTTTGAAAACGATATTAGATCCAATGGAAGAACAGGAGGTTATGTGGAAGGTTTTGTTGGAGGAAGAATGATGATTAACGAAGGCTTCGGTTTTTATGCTGAAGCTGGTTATAGTCATACTTCTAATGCTCGTATAGGTTTTACTTTTCTTTTTTAATTAGAGCCTGTCTATAATGTCGGAAGTCCGATGAAGAACGTCATTGCGAAGCCAAAGCGTTGGATTGTGACAGGGAGCTGAAGCAATCTGTCTAATCGAAGGACAGATTGCTTCGTGCCTCGCAATGACGGTAGCGAGGAGCATGGGTGTGTCTTTAGTCGGCAGTTAGCAAAGGTCTCTGCAAAGTGTCGTTTTTTTTAACTTTCCAACTTTTTTTCTATTTTTGGAATTTAATCATCCAAATGAAACCTAAATTTATTTTAATAGTTGTGTTGTTTAGTACTATAAGTACTTATGCTCAAGAATATATTGATTTACTTAAATTTCATTACGCTGCTACTCCAAAAAATAGTTTTATAGACACTACTGGAAAAGCTCCGCTATCAGAAATTGGTATAGATTTAACACTTCCTTTAAAAATTAATGATTCGATAGCTATTATTACGGGTTTATTTTGGGAAAACATTACTACTCAACTGGCTCCTGAGATGGAAAATACAACTATTTCTACATTTAACCTCAGATTAGGAATTAACAAAAAACACAGCGAAAAATGGTCAGGTACTTATTTACTTTTGCCTAAAATCAGCTCCGACCTTAAAGACATTAATAAAAATCATTTTCAACTTGGTTTTTTAGGTTTACTTAAACGTACACATTCAGCAACTAAAAATTACAGTGTTGGTTTGTATTATAACCAAGAGTTGTTTGGTCCTTTTTTCGTCCCATTATTGGGTTTATATCGAAAAACACAAAAGTGGGAATTTAACTTTACCTTACCTATTTGGGCAGATATTAATTATAGTATTAACAATAAAATTAGTGTTGGAGCAACTTTTAGTGCTTTTGTAAGAAGTTATTATTTAGGACGATACGACAATTATGTAGTAAAGAAAAACAACGAACTTTTTGGATATTTGCAATATAAACTAACAAAAACAATCTTGATTCAAGCTAAAGCAGGTTATTCTATTGGTAGAAGTTTCAGAGCTTTTCAAAAAGACGAAAAAGTTGATGTTGGAGTTTCTGCTTTCCGATTTGGTGATAACCGCCAACAACTCAATCCCGATTTTGAAAACGGATTGGTAATTAATGTTCGGTTCATTTATCGGTTTTTGTTATTCAACTAAAATAACCGTAAATTTGTAATACTTGATAGCCCCATGAAACAATTCCCCAACATATCCACTCAAACCTTTTGGGACGTGAATGTTTCAACTATTGATTTTATTGAATACAAAGAATGGGTAATCAACAGAGTTTTTGATAGAGGAACATTAGATGAAGTATATGAAATAATTAAATTTTATGGATTTAACCAAGTAAAACAACAACTTCAAACCACAGAAGATAATTTGCCAAAACACGCTATTTTATTAGCTCGTGCTATTTTTGAATTAAACTATTCCGATTTCAAATGCTTAGAAAAGAAACAGTTTCAAAAACCCTATTAGAAGTATTACACAAGCTAATGGAACTAAATACCCTTGAAAATCATCGTTTGGTTGGAGGTACTGCGTTAGCTCTTCAAATAGGACATAGAATTTCTGTAGATATTGATTTATTTTCCGATAAAAAAAGTGATTATGAAGCTATTCTTCATCAAATTTCAGAAAAATTTGGAGAAAATTTACAAAAAGGAAGATATTTAAATGGCTTTTTAGGTAAAGGCATAACACTATTTCTGCACGGGATAAAAATAGATATTTTAGACTGGAATACGACATTTATAAGAGAACCATTAGTAGTAGAAAACATAAGAATGGCTTCAAAAGAAGATATTATACCTATGAAATTTAACACTTTTTTATGTCCGCCCGAATATGCTCGATATGAAAAAAAAGACTATATAGATATTGCACTATTAATGCAAGAATATTCTTTAGAAAAAATGATGAAATTATATGCCGAAAAATACCCAAATGAGTTGCTTTATAACCGTGTAATGATAGAAGGACTCCTGCTTTATGAATTGGCAGAAAAAAAAATAATGCCCACAATGCTTAATAATTTTTCATGGAATGATGTAATTCATCAAATAAAAACTTCCATATCTGCATATAACCAAAAGAGAATTTAACTTTGTGAAAAAAAACTTATGAAAACAGCACTTTTTCCTGGGTCGTTCGATCCTATTACTATAGGACATGAAAATATTATCCGTAGAGCTTTACCTCTGTTTGATAAACTCATTATCGCTATTGGGAGCAACACCAATAAAAAATACTTGTTTTCTCTTGAACAACGCACCAATTGGATAAAAAAAGTGTTTGAAAAGGATGCTAAGGTAGAAGTGGTTTCGTATGATGGACTAACCGTTGATTTTTGTAAAAAAATGAACGCAACTTTTATTGTTAGAGGGCTTCGAAATAGCTCTGACTACAACTATGAAAGCACAATCGCACAAATGAATCACCAACTTGATAATTCCATTGAAACATTATTTTTACAAACAACTCCTCACCTATCTGCAATAAATTCAACAATTGTACGTGATATAATCATTCATAAAGGTGATGCAAGTAAATTTGTTCCCAAAGCTATTCAACAGGATTTTATTAAAAAATAATGCTAAAAAAAACTATTCTAATTTATTTTTTCTGTGTTGTTTCATCCCTCACATTTGCTGGAAATTCTGTGATAAAAGGAAACGCTAAAAAATTTTCTGGAAACGAGCTAACTGTTTATCAGTTTAAAGATTACCTCACTGAAGTTAAAGAAAAAATAGGTTTCACAAAAATAAACACCGATGGTTCGTTCAACTTCGAGTTTGAAACAAACCAAATTGAAAAAATTGAGCTTACAATAGAAGATAAATCTACTTGGTTTTTTATTGAACCTGGTGGCGTTTACAACCTCATTCTTGATTATGATGAAGAGCTAAACAAGTCGAGAATCTACGATAGGCTACTTTCTTTACGATTTAGTTTTCCTGCTCCCACAGAACTCAATCAATTAATTGCAAAATTCAATAGAAAATACGATGAATTTATTGATAAAAACGAAACAACTTTTCTAAAAAGAGATGGTTCAATAGCTCCATTAATTAATGATTTTGAAAAAAAAATTACTGCTGAATTCAATACCTATAAAAATACTTTTGTTTCTGATTACATTACCTATTCCATAGCATCAATATTCAATTCCATAGATATTTCATACACCAAGCGAGATTCTGTTACATTTGACAAAGCAAGCATCTATTTAAAATATTTGCACAATAAACCCATCAAATACAACAATCCTGAATACCTTAATTTTTACAAAAATTTTTTTAAAGGTGAATTAAAAAATCTAACCTTAAAAATTTCTGGCATGGACATTACCAAAGCCATTAATGAACAAAACAGTGTTGAAGCATTGTCGAAAGCATTGAGTAAATATCCTTTTTTAGAAAATGAAGCATTTAAAAGCCTTTTCATGATTAATGGATTACGAGAAATATATAACGATAAGTATTTCACTCAAAAGAATATCCTTTCTATATTGGAAAACATCAAAACCAACTCTATTTATCCAGAACAACAAAAAATTGCAGCCAATGTAATTGAAAAACTTACCATCAAAAAATTAGCAAAAGGCAGTAAAGCTCCTGATTTTGAACTATTAACCGATGCAAGTAAAAAAATTACTTTAGCTGATTTCGCTGGTAAATATGTATATATCAATTTTTGGACTACTTGGAGTATTCCCAGTCTAAAAGAAATGAAAATTATGGAAGTTTTGCACAAAAAATACAATTCAAAAATTGAATTTATAAGCATTTGTACAGATAACGACAAAAGCAAAATGACTACTTTCTTAAAAGAAAATCCAACAATGAAGTGGACGTTTTTGCATATCGGAGAAAGTCGTGTTTTATTACAAAAATATGAAGTAAAAACTTTTCCTACCTATATTCTTGTTGGAAAAGAAGGTGAAATAATTAAATTTCCTGCACCACGACCAAGCAGCGGAACCGACAGACCTAATGAAGAAAATTTAGAACGATTGTTCTACGAATTGAAATAATTTATGCTAAGGGTCTGTAATGAAATAAACTATACATTTAGCCTTGCTCTTTTGCTCGCTAATTGCGTTGAAAATACTCGCCATAGTGTTGCTATGTCTGTGTTTTTCGTCTTATTAGCAAACAAAATAACGGGTCAGGTTAAAAATTATGGGGATTAAGCAAAAAGCTTATGCAGTCTGAAGAGAAAAAAAGAGGTGTCAGCAACCCCTCTTAAATTAGCTCTGAAGCGTTTTATTTTAGCGTTAAAAGATTCAGCATTTGCATTGGTGTTACGATTAATAAAGAAGTTGAGAATATTTTCAAGGTTATTATTTACAGAGTTTGCAGCAGTATTAAATTCTTTTAGTTGAAGTTCGGTTGTTTTTTCTGTCCATTTTAAAATCCTTTGCCTAGCTTGTTCTTTGTTTTTTAGTTCATAAATACTTCTAAATTCCAAAGTATGTTCATAAGCTACTTTTAAAGTTGGATAAAGGTTAAAAAGTAGTTCTGCTCTTTGTTTTTGATTTTCAGTCCAATCAGAAGTTTTTTTAACAAGTATATATCTGCATCGAGCTAAAAGTTGTTTAGGCGTATCTCCATTTGATAATACTGTAGGCGTATATTTACAACTTTTTTTCTTAGTTTCTTCTATAGCAAGGTTTTCTTTGTCTAATTCTTCCCATCGGTATTTTACTCTAAAATGTTGCAAGGCTTCTATTACTAGTTTTACTACATGAAAGCGGTCGGTAACTAATGTTGCTTTTGTAAATGATTGCTTAATGGCTGATTCCATATTTTTAGCCATATCCAATGTTATTTCTTTTACTTTTTCTCGTTCTGTTAATGGTAATTTTTCTACCACAGCTATAATTTCTTTAGCTTGTGTTCCTTTAATTGATGCTACTAATGTTCCCTTTTTTCCTTTGCCATTTTTATTGGTAATAAAGGTATAAATTTCTCCCTGTGAAAGCGATACTTCATCTATACTTAAATATTCCCCTATATTTTCTGGAAATAGCATATATTCTTATGCGTGTATTTTTTGTTCCCAATCTTTAAATCCACTGCTGTGCTTTTTGTATTGACGCCTTAGTTTATCTGGCTTTACATTATAATAACTCGCTATGTTACTTATCGTATCTTCTCGGGTCTCTATCTGTATCTTTTAAAAAATCCGAAAGCTCAACTGTTAATCTTGAACCCTCGGCTATAAATGAATAATCATTAGTAATTTCTTCTTTTGTCTTTTTATGCCGCCACCTATGCCTTCTTATAACCAAATAGACCGCTTTCCCTCTAATTGGAAAGTCTTGTACACTCGATGCTGGTAAAAATCCCTTTGATTCATATTCCGTTTTTGAATAGCCTTGCGGAAGTATGTTCCGCTCGTCTAAATAAATTACATACTCCATCTTCTTACTCGATACTTCTCCTAATTGATGGAATTTAACTACTTCAAAGTGTTCTAATAATAACTCCGGTAAAAATTCTTGTAATAACGCTTTTGATAACTCTGTTTGCATAATTCTTTTTTTCTACAAAAATATGCTTCTCCCCATAATTTTTAATGTGTCCCTTAGAAACCTGATGTAAAGTTTGACCTTTCTCTTGCCGAAGTTCCCTTAAATATTTACCTAAATCGGAGTTAAAGACTTTCATTTTGCAAATTTATGGTTTGTCAAGTTTTGTCAAAAAAAAAACAGTTATTCTGAATTTTCAAAGGAAAAGTAGAACAAAGTTTTCAACAAATAAATATTGACAGCTTTCACACGGGGAAAGCACATTTGAAAACCGCTACAAGCCAATCCATAAACCAAAGTTTGCAAAAAAGCTTTCACCTTTTCCACCCTAATAAAAATTATTTTTTAAAATTTCTTTCCCTTCTAAAAATTTTTAAAACCGCCTCCCACAACAGACACAGCAATAAATTGACAATAACAGCGAAGTGAGAACAGGGAAGGACTTCAACGCTTTGACAGACAGAACGCCCTACTAGTAACATGGGCTAAAATCAAGTGGGCAGAAAGTGCTAAAAGAAACTTTGGTGCTTTTTATCTACTTTTGGGGTGGCTGACAGTAATGTGGTTCTAAATGCCCACCATCTTTTAGCCCAAGCCCGGTAAGGATTATTGCGGATATACTTTAACATATAAAGATATTTCAATATTTCACTCTTCATCAGGAACAAATTCCAACACAATGGAATTCATACAAAAACGTTTGTGAGTGGGTGGTGGTCCATCATCAAAAATATGTCCTAAGTGGGAATCGCAACGCCCACAAGTTACTTCTGTCCGTACCATTCCGTAACTTAAATCTTTTATGTAATTTACACTGTTAGGATGTATGGCTTCATAAAAACTGGGCCAACCACAACTGCTTGCAAATTTTGCATCCGAACGAAATAAATGATTTCCGCAAACAGCACAATAATAATCTCCTTTGGTATCGGTTTCATAATATTTTCCAGAAAAAGCCCATTCCGTTCCTTTCTCTCGAGCTACTTTGTACATTTCTTCAGGCAAAATTGTTTTCCAAATAGCATCGCTTACCGCTAACTTAGTTGTAGTTGTTTTGGAATAATAAGGATTGTCTTTTTTAGTATTTTCATTAGAATTATTCATAGTTGATTTGTTTTGAGCATGACTACATGGTGTTAGTAATAAACTGCAACACAATATAATAATTATTTTTGAAAAATTCGCCATATCAATCTTTCCGTAAACTTAAACAAATTACAATTACAAACGAATTTTGTTGTGGTAAAATTATGCTAATAATCATAATTAATTTGTTTGGTAATAACTTTTAGAATGTATAATTTCGTGCTACTTAATCGATGTAGTTATTCAAAATATATTAACCCTCAAAAAATAAAAAATTATGAAAGTAACAATAGTAGGTGCAGGAGCCGTTGGAGCAAGCTGTGCAGAGTACATTGCCATTAAAAATTTCGCTTCAGAAGTAGTTTTGATTGACATTAAAGAAGGTTTTGCCGAAGGCAAAGCAATGGATTTGATGCAAACGGCTTCATTAAATGGTTTTGACACTAAAATATCAGGAAGCACAAATGATTACAGTAAATCAGCAGGAAGCGATGTTGCTGTTATCACAAGTGGTATTCCTCGTAAACCAGGAATGACAAGAGAAGAATTAATAGGAATTAATGCAGGAATTGTGAAAACAGTTACTGAAAATCTATTAAAACACTCTCCAAATGTTATTCTTATTGTAGTGAGTAACCCAATGGATACGATGACTTATTTGGTTCATAAAACCACTAAAATTGCTAAGACCAAAATTATTGGAATGGGTGGTGCATTAGACAGTGCCCGTTTTAAATACAGATTGGCTGAAGCATTAGATTGCCCTGCTTCCGATGTTGACGGTATAGTTATAGGTGGACATAGCGACACCGGTATGGTTCCATTAATTGAAAAAGCAGTAAGAAATAGTGTTCCTGTTGCTCAATTCTTATCAGCAGACAGAATGGCTAAAATTGTGGAAGATACTAAAGTTGGTGGAGCAACATTAACAGGTTTATTAGGAACTTCTGCTTGGTATGCTCCAGGAGCTGCTGTTTCTGAATTAGTAAGAGCTATCGCTCAGGATTCTAAAAAAATATTCCCTTGCTCTGCTTTGTTAGAAGGAGAATACGGATTGTCTGATTTAGCAATAGGTGTTCCATGCGTGTTGGGTAAAAACGGAATTGAAAAAATTGTTGAAATTAAGTTATCTGATAGCGAAAAAGCTAAATTAACCGAAAGTGCTGAAGGTGTTAAGAAAACTAATGCGGATCTTAACAGCGTTTTAGCTTAGTATTTTTGTTAACAATTTAAAGACCTGTCAGAATTTAAAACGCTGACAGGTTTTTTTTAATACCTCTTGCCCTATGCAAACTAAACTTCCTTTTGAAATTATCCCTATTGAAAATGATGGCTTTCACCTGCAATTAAAAGTTAGAATTAATGAGCTAGTAGCTAATTTAATTTTAGACACAGGAGCTTCTCGGAGCGTTTTTGATGAATCCAGAATTACACTGTTTACAACAAACAATCATGTTGAAGATAATGAGCGATTATCTACAGGCTTAGGTACCAACACCATGACAAGTAAAAATGTTATTTTAGAAAAACTCCAATTAAACGAACTAATTATTGAAAACTATGAAGCTACGGTTCTGAATTTATCCCATGTAAATGAATCTTACGAAAAATTGGAGTTGGAATCAATTGATGGTGTTTTAGGCAGTGACATTTTAGCGGAATACAATGCAATAATAGATTATGGTAAGAAGGAGTTGATATTTTTTCCTAAAACTGAAAATAAATAAACGTCTGCAATTCTGAGGACATCGATTGGTAAATCCCAAAAACAGCAAATGCACTGATTCCTATTTTTGCAACTAAGGGCAAAGCAATAAATTTTTCTTGATACCAATTTTTGATTTTTGTTGGAAGTACATGAATAATATAACCAACTGCCATCACACCAAACACCATGGCATAAGAAGATGTAATGGATGGAATTAAATCGACACTGAAGTTATTGGTAATCTGACCCAATATTTGCCAGGTAGATTCCATGCTTTCTCCTCTAAACCATATTCTAGTGAAGGTAATAAAATTGAAAGTAATCAAAACTTTTAATGCCAATACAAAAAAGTTATTGAACTTTTCATAAGGGCTTATTTTTCTCCAAAGTTTATACACCATTAATCCTAAGCCATTTAAACCACCCCAAATAACGAATTGCCAACTTGCTCCATGCCACAAACCACCCAAAAGCATTGTAATTAGTAAATTAACATTGGTGGTTAACCATGTTCTAAAAGTTTTTATCCAAATAGCTAAAAAAGTAATTAACAATGCCGCCCAAATAAATCCATATAACACTATCATTTTTCCTGATAAAAGGATAACAAAAAGAGAAATAACACCCAGAGCAATCCAAGTTCCCAACGTACCTTTTTTGTTTCCTCCCAAGGGAATGTAGAGGTAATCTTTGAGCCAAGAAGACAAACTCATATGCCAACGCTTCCAAAATTCACCTACATTTTTGGCTTTGTAAGGAGAATTAAAATTGGTTGGCAACGTAAATCCCATTAACAAAGCTACTCCAATAGCAATGTCGGTATATCCAGAAAAATCGGCATAAACTTGCAATGAGTAGCCATACAAAGCCATTAAATTTTCATATCCGGTAAACATCATTGGGTTGTGGAACACTCTGTCAATAAAATTAACAGCAATGTAATCACCAATGACTATCTTTTTGGTCAACCCTTTTAATATCCAAAAAAGGGCTAACCCAAACTCGTGTTGGGTAAGGCTGTATGGCTTATAGAGTTGAGGAATAAATTCGGATGCACGCACGATAGGTCCTGCAACCAATTGAGGAAAAAACGACACATAAAATCCAAAATCCAATATGTTATTTACTGGTTTCACTTGCTCTCGGTAAACATCTACCGAATAGCTGATGGTTTGAAAAGTGAAAAACGAAATTCCTACAGGCAATAAAATTTGGTTTACCGAATAAGAAGTACCTACCGTTTCGTTGGTGAATTGAGCAAAATGATTAAATACCTGATAATTAGTTTGAAACAAATCATTGTAGGCATCTGTGAAAAAATAGGCATACTTAAAATAACACAACACAAAAAGATTGATTAAAACACTTGCAGTTACCAATAATTGTTTGGATAGTTTCTTTTTAGAACTGTAAATTAACTTTCCTATAAAATAATCTGAAATGGTAGAAAAAATTAAGATACTAATGAAAAGCCCACTGGTTTTATAATAGAAAAACAAACTCACTAAAAACAAAAATGCATTTCGTAATCCTCGTTTTTTATGAATAAAAGAATAAATAGATAGAACAACAGCAAAAAATCCCCAAAAGAAAAAACCAGTAAAAATCATTGGTTCACCTTCATTGTAGGTTAGCAAATGTTTTAAATTAGCTATGCTAAAAAAATGCTCAACCCAAGCGAATATGTCGAAATTAGTATTCAAAAGAAAGGGTTTCAATTTCTAACAAACTATTTAATTTAAAATCAGCAATATTGAAACGTGTGTCATTTTTGCTTTCTTCATCAGGAACAACAATTGTTTTCATTAGAGCCGCTTTTGCAGCAATTAATCCATTAAAAGAATCTTCAATAACCAAACAATTTACTGGTAATTCGCCCAACTCATTGGCTGTTTTTATGAAAACTTCTGGATGAGGTTTCCCATAAGGGAGATTTTCAGCAGAATTAATCACGTCAAAATAATCTATCAACTCCAATTTGTTTATGACTGTTATAATCAATTTCATTGCCGATGAAGAAGCTAACGCAATTTTATAATTCTTTGATTTAAAAAAATCCAACGACTCTTTAACTCCTTCTAATGAAACACCTCTTTTGTTGATAAGTGAAGTAACAGTTTTTAACAATTCTTTTTCAACTTCTTTTATGGTCATTCCTTCCCAAGGAGTTTTGTTATGCCAATATTCGACTACCTCAAATAACCGCATTCCCATCGTTTCACGGCACATATCTTCCGTAAATGTAAGCCCAACTTTTCCAAAAGTAAGTATTTCAGCTTCCCTCCACAAAGGTTCAGAGTCAATAATAACCCCATCCATATCGTATATTACAGCTTTTAAATCCAACGTATTTCAATTTTTTATGAGGTAGCAAATTTAAAATAAATAGTGAGCAAATGTGTAACTATTCAGTATAAATCTCCAACAGGTCGTACGCATCAGTTTATTAAACCACTAAGCTACTGGAAGAACCTAACACCTTAATAAAATAAGTATTTTAGGTTAAAATATAAAAAATTATTCATCAGTTAACTGGAACTGCGAGGCTTTTAACTTTTTCTTTTTGCTTAATCAAAAAGAAACAAAAAATCAAGACTGCTGATAAACTTCTTGTTTTTTTACTGATAAAATTGCCGCACAACCCAAGCCCTGCGAAACTTGTTCTTTGTTGTTGATTTATCAAAGGAAATAGCTCATGCTCTCTTTTGTTACTTAGCAGTCCAAGGGTTGCTTTCTATCGCCTTCGCTAATTTTAACAGTTAAAAAAACTTACGAATTTTATCAGAGGTCATCCCAATACTAATTCAATGTAGCTCTTTAAATATTTCAAAAATTAAAAATATATATGATGCGTTTACCCTGACTAAATAGTTATGCAAATGTTAATAACTTGAGTTCGATTATTATTTTAAAATTCAGATTTTCATAATAGATAACATTCTTTACTATAAAAAAAAACGCATTATTTAGAATTTACGTAACTTCGCAGCCTTAAAAATAACAAAAAAAAACGTAATGATTAAAATAACTTTACCCGATGGTTCTGTGAAAGAACTTCCAAAAGGAAGCACTTCGATGGACGTTGCCAAAAGCATCAGCGAAGGATTGGCTCGAAATGTAATTTCTGCAAAAGTGAATGAAACTATTGTTGAAGTAACCACGCCAATTACTACAGATGCAAAAGTTGTTTTATATACATTTGATCAAGAAGAAGGTAAAAAAGCATTTTGGCATTCTTCTGCTCACATTTTAGCCCAAGCATTAGAAAAACTTTATCCGGGAATAAAACTAACCATAGGACCAGCTATAGAAAATGGTTTTTATTATGATGTTGATGCTGGAGAACAAGTAATTAGAGAAGAAGATTTTAAAAAGATTGAAGATACATTTTTAGAATTAGCCAGGCAAAAAGCTGATTTCAAGATACATTCTGTTTCTAAGGCAGACGCTCTGAAAAAATACAAGGCCGAAGGAAACGAGTATAAAGTAGAATTAATAGAAAATTTGAATGATGGGGAAATTACTTTTTGCGATCATTCTGATTTCACTGACTTGTGTAGAGGTGGACATATTCCAAATACAGAGATTGTTAAGGCTTTTAAAGTTACCAATGTAGCTGGTGCATATTGGCGTGCCGACCAAACTAAAAACCAATTGACTCGAGTTTATGGAATTTCTTTTCCAAAACAAAAAATGCTTACAGAATATTTGGAATTGTTGGAACAAGCCAAACAACGAGATCACAGAAAATTAGGTAAAGAATTGGAATTGTTTGCGTTTTCACAAAAAGTAGGGCAGGGGTTACCCTTATGGTTGCCAAAAGGAGCCATGTTGAGAGAACGCTTAGAAAACTTTTTGAAAAAAGCTCAACTAAAAGCAGGTTACTTGCCTGTAATTACGCCTCATATTGGACATAAAGATTTATATGTAACCTCTGGGCATTTTGAAAAATATGGAGCAGATTCATTTCAACCTATTCATACACCCAACGAAGGTGAATTGTTTATGTTGAAACCCATGAACTGTCCACACCATTGCGAAATTTATAAAACAGCACCTCGCTCTTACAAAGATTTACCTATTCGTTATGCAGAATTTGGTACAGTTTACCGATACGAACAAAGTGGAGAATTGCATGGGTTAACTCGAGTAAGAAGTTTTACGCAAGATGATGCACACTTATTTTGTCGTCCCGACCAAGTGGAAGAAGAATTTAAAAAAGTAATAGATTTGGTGCTTTATGTGTTCAAATCATTAGGCTTTGAAAATTTTACGGCTCAAATTTCATTAAGAGACCCGGAAAACAAAGAAAAATACATTGGTTCTGATGAAAATTGGGAAAAAGCAGAAAATGCAATTATCAATGCAGCCAACGAAAAAGGATTGAAAACAACAGTAGAAACAGGAGAAGCAGCATTTTATGGACCTAAATTAGATTTTATGGTTAAAGATGCGATTGGAAGAAGTTGGCAATTAGGAACAATTCAGGTTGATTATAATTTGCCCGAACGCTTTGAATTGGAATACAAAGGAAGCGACAATGAAATGCACCGACCAGTAATGATACACAGAGCTCCATTTGGTTCTATGGAACGATTTATTTCTGTTTTGATTGAGCATTGTGCAGGAAATTTTCCTTTATGGCTAACACCCGAACAAGTTGCTATTTTACCTATTAGCGAAAAATTTAATGAAAATGCAAAAAACATTTCAGAATTGCTAAATAATTACGATATTCGCAGCTTCGTTGACGATAGAAACGAAAAAGTGGGTAGAAAGATAAGAGATGCAGAAATAAAAAAAGTTCCTTTTATGATTCTGCTCGGAGAAAAAGAAGTGGAAACCAATCAATTAGCAGTTAGAAAACATGGCGAAGGAGATTTGGGAATCTATAAATTAGAAGCATTTGTTGACTTAATAAATACAGAAATAAAAAATAATTTAAACTAAAAAACAAACAAAACGATTGGCATTACCTAATAATTTTCAAAATAGAGGAAGAAATTTCCGTAAAACTGAAGACTTACACAAAATAAATGAGCGAATTTTTGCAAAAGAAGTTCGTGTTATTGCAGATGATATGGAACCTCAAGTTGTTTCTATATCTAAGGCATTGGAAATGGCTAGAGAAAGAGAATTGGATTTAGTAGAAATTTCTGCAAATGCTATTCCTCCTGTTTGTAAAATTATTGATTATAGAAAATTTTTGTATGATCAAAAAAAGAAACAAAAAGAGATAAAAGCAAAAGCTTCAAAAATTACATTGAAAGAAATTCGCTTTGGACCAAACACGGATGATCATGATTTTGAATTTAAAGTTAGAAATGCTCAAAAATTTATTGAAGAAGGATCGAAAGTAAAAGCCTTTGTGTTTTTTAAAGGTAGAACCATTATTTTTAAAGAAAGAGGCGAAATATTATTATTAAAAATGGCTCAAGCCTTAGAAGATATTGCCGTTGTTGAATCAATGCCAAAAATGGAAGGAAAGAAAATGTTTATGTTCTTATCTCCAAAGAAAAAAAGTAAATAAATAGTGTCTGTCCACAAAGTCCGGAGGCTGAACTGTAAAGTTCAAATTCGAGGCTTTCGAAGTTTTGAAAATCAAGAGTTTACTTTCGTAAATGACTGGTTTTTAAAACAAGAATAACGAAGTAGTTGGACTTTACAGACAGACTCTAAATAAATAAGTAATCATTAACCCTTAATAATTAACAGTATGCCAAAAATGAAAACTGGTTCCAGTGCAAAAAAAAGATTCCGATTAACAGGAACCGGAAAAATTAAAAGGAAACATGCTTTTAAAAGTCACATTTTAACAAAAAAATCGACTAAACAAAAGCGTAATTTAACGAAATTCACAACAGTTAATAAAACTGATGAGAAAAGCATTAAATTGCAATTGTGCATCTAAACAAGCACAATTAATGTTAACTTGATAAAATCGGTTATCGTAAATTAAAAATTTAGTAAACAAAACCAGAATGACTAGTTTAAAGATTGCAAACCATGCAGCACTAACATTCAAAAAACGTAAAAAAAATGCCAAGATCAACCAATTCAGTAGCTTCAAGAGCTCGAAGAAAAAAAATTATGAAACTTGCCAAAGGATACTTTGGTAGAAGAAAAAATGTGTGGACAGTTGCAAAAAATGCTGTTGAAAAAGCAGGAGTTTATGCTTACACAGGAAGAAAACAAAAAAAGAGAAACTTTAGAGCATTATGGATTCAACGAATCAATGCTGGTGTTAGAGAATACGGAGTTTCTTACTCAAAATTTATGGGTGAGCTTTCTAACAAAAACGTCCAATTAAACAGAAAAGTATTAGCTGATTTAGCAATGAACCATCCAGAAGCTTTTAAAGCAGTAGTAGATAAGGTTATAAAATAAATTCAGTTTTTTTAAACAAGTACAAATTAAAGAGAACTTCCACGAAGTTCTCTTTTTTGTTTTGCACCTGAAAATATATTAATACGAGAACTCCCTTTAGGGTTGAAAACACAATACAAAGAATTGGTGTAAAATTTCACACTAAAATAAATCAGAGTGGGTTCCTGTGGAAGTAAGTGTAATTAACTTAATTGGTTCGTCTTGTTTCCAAATAAGTAACCAATCGGGCTGTATGTGGCATTCCCAATAGTTTTTAAAATTTCCTTTTAATACGTGGGGGTTGTATTTTGCAGGTAACTTGCCTTGTTTTTCTAACAACAAAATAACTTCATCAATAAGTTTGCGTTTTAAACCTCTTTTTAATGCGGTAAACTCAAGTATCAAATGCGACAATTACCATTTACGAAATTATAAAAAAATCCTAACAGGTTTTTGAAATCTGTTAGGATTAAAAATGGGGTTGTTATTAATAATGGATTATAAGTTAATACGTTCTGATTTTTCCTAAAGCAGTGTTTAAAGCGGCAATTAATTTATCAGTTGCAGTATCAACAGCTTGGTCAATACTACCTGCATCAGCAGTAACAGCAATAGGTTTGAGTTTTTCAACACGAGCTTCCAACATACATCTTTTATCTTTCTGTCCACTTTTTCGTCCGTTTTCATCAGAAAGATGCACTTCCAATCGGGTAATTTTATCGTTAAATTTACTCAAAGCATCAGTTAGCGTTTCACTAATGGTTTCTTTAAGTTTATCTGTTCCAGCAATATTGTTGTCTGTGTTGAATTGAATTTGCATACTAAATTTTTTAAGGAGTTAAAATATAATTACAAAGTAACGAAATTATCAATTAGGAAATACAGTTTAATTGAACTTAGGGTCTGTTATGAAATAAAGTGTACAGAATAGGCGAAGTTATTTTGTTTGCTAATAAGACGAAAAACACAGACATAGCAACGCTATGGCGAGTATTTTTAACGCAATTAGCGAGCAAAAGAGCAAGGCTAAATGTATAGTTTATTTCATTACAGACCCTTAGTATCACAATCTTTATGAGAGTTGTTTTTATAAGTTTTTATAAAAAAAGTTTGGGTAATAAATTTAATATATCTACATTTAGCTCCCAATTAAATTTTCGTTTAGAGAGAAGCAATATATAAATTGCTTTAAATAAAATTATATACATATGAGAAAGATAATTTCATTTGTTTGCCTGTTTACATCTCTTAGTTTATTTGCTCAAGAAAAATTAAATTACATTGATTTTGATGATGTTAAAACAGAATTTAATAACCAATTAAAAGAAAAAAACTATGAAAAAGTGTTAGAAGCGTTGAATAAACTCAACAAAAATGACTCTGCTTATTACGCTGGTTTAGTTTCAAAAGTGTATTATTTAAAAGAATTAGAAAAGTACGATGAGGCAATAAAAGTAGCCGATGAAGGGTTAGCTCATGAAAATGTTGATTCTAAAAGTACTTTTTTAAACCAACAAGCACTTTCCTACATTGCCTTAAAAGATTACAAAAGTGCTATGGAAGTTTTAGATAAAGGACTAAAAGAATTTCCGATGAATTATCTTTATTATGTAAATAAAGGAGTTGCTTATGAGGGACTTAAAGAATATGCCAAAGCGGCATCAATGTATCAACAAGCAATAATAATTAATCCTTATTATGCAAATGCCCATTTCCGATTAGGATATCTTTGCTATCAATATCAAAAAACAACACTCGCATTGATGTGTTTTAATACCTATATGTTGTTAAATCCAGATGGAAGCAACTCTCTTACTATGCTCGAAGCATTTAATAAAACAGTTTCAGCAAAATATACGGAAGAAAAATTGTCAGGCAAAAATGTGTTGGGAGATAATGATGCTTTTGAAGAAATTGATTTAATAATAAACAATCAAGCTGCTTTAAACAAAAAATATAAAACAGGTAATAAAATTGATTATTCATTAGCCAAACAAAATCATGCATTGTTGGCACTTTTAAAAGATTATACCCCTGAAAATGATAACTTTTGGGATACAAGATATGTGCCTTTATATAAGTGGATACAAGAAAATAATCAGTATGATAATTTTATTTATACAATTTCTTTTTCGGCAGAAAATGCAACTTACAAGGCAATTGTTGCTAAAAAAATGCAAAATATTAAAACCTTTTTAACTCAATTTTATATAAAATGGATAGATATTATCAGTAAAAATAAAGAAGAGTTTGAAGGTAAAAATCAGATTGTTAAATATGCATATTACAACTCTCTATTAGATGCCAAAGGGCTGATGGAAAACGATAAGAAAGTAGGAACTTGGTATGTTTATGATAAACATGGTAAGTTATCATCAAAAGTTAAATTTAATAATGAAGGAGAAAAAGAGGGGCTATGGATTTTTTACGACAATAAGGGAAATGTAACTTCCGAAGAAAATTATAAAAAGGGTAAATTAGATGGCGTTTATACATCCTTTCATGAAAATAATAAAAAGCAATTAATAGCGAATTATGCTGAAGGAAAAGTAACGGGAACGTACAAAAAATTTAATGAAGCGGGAGCATTGATAGAGCAAGGAACGCTGAAAGATGGTAAATTAGATGGCGATTATTTAACATTTTATAGATTAGGAGAAAATTTCCCAGATTACAATAAAGTACCTTATAAAATGGGTGTTATTGACGGCTTGTTAAGTGAGTTTTGGGAAAATGGACAGTTATTCACAACCCTAACTTTTAAGGATGATAAAAAACAAGGAGAACAAATAAAATATTATGACGATGGAAAAATAATGTCAAAAACAAACTATCTAAATAATGTTGAAACAGGAAAATTTGTTTCCTACCATCGAAATGGAACTATAAAAGAAGAAGGTAATATTGAAAATGGTTTAAATGAAGGCGAATGGAAAACCTATTATGATAATGGAAAAACAGAAGCTATTTTCAATTATACAAAAGGAAAATTTGATGGGGCTTACAAAAAGTTTGATAGAGAAGATAAATTAATTACCGAATTTACCTATAAAAAAGGAGATATAATTGCTTACAAGTATTACAACCAAGATGGCAGTGTGTTGAAAGAAGCCAAAAAACAAAAAGGAGAATTTTACTATGAAGGATATAACCGACTTGGATATAAAATAGCTGAAGGTTTGTATGATGTGAATGGTGGAAAAAAAGGAGAATGGAAATTTTATAAAGAAAATGGTATCTTAAGCAGTAAATCTAGTTATGAAGATGGAAAAGTTGTTGGAGAAGCTGTTGATTATTTCGGAAATGGTAATTTAAAAAAGAAATCATTTTATGAAAATGATACCATAAAAGGTTACTATGTTTCCTATTATGTTACAGGAAATATGTACCAACAAGGCAATTATAAAGATGGAGAACTTAATGGTGTTTGGTTAAGCTATTATAAAGACACAACCATTAGTGTGAAAAACTTTTACCACAAAGGAAAACTGCATGGAAATCAAGAATACTATGCCGCAAACGGAAAACTAAGCTATATTTCTACGTATGAGTATGATGATTTGAAATCACAACGGTTTTTTAACAGTAAAGGTGAAGAAATTTATAAAATTGATTATACAGTATTTGATGATGAACCCTATCAACTGTTTTCTTATCACCACAACAAAAAAGTAGAAAACTCAGTTACCTACTTATATAATGTTAAACATGGAAAATTTACCTCACATAATTACGAAGGAAAACTAGTTACAACAGGAAACTATTTTAATGGAGATGAAGATGGTGAATGGATTTATTACCACAACAATGGTAAAATAAAAAAGAAAGGTTCTTATGTGAAAGGGCAGAAACATGGACTTTGGGAAGAATTTTATGAAAATGGAAAATTGAGTGATAAAGAAACATATTATTACGGAAAAATTAATGGAATTTCGGAAGATTATAATGAAAAAGGAATCCTTACAAACACCTATAATTATGTTGATGGAATGTTACAAGGACCAAGAACATTTTATAGTGAAGATGGAAAAATTCAACTTTTTCGCTATTATAAAGATGGTATTTTAATTGGCTATAGTTATTTAGGCAAAGATGGAAAAGAAATTCCCATGATAGAAATTAAAAATGAAACAGGAAAAATAGTAACCTATTTCGATAATGGTAAAGTATCACGAGAAATGGAATATAAAAATGGAAATCTTACAAATACATACAAAGAATATTATTACACTGGGCAATTAGCTGAAGAACAGTTTTTTGTAGAGGGATTTAGAAATGGAAAATATGCTATTTATTATCCAAATGGAAAAATTAAAGCAATGCATAACTACAATATGGGAGATTTACATGGCATCTCAAAATTGTTTTATGAAGATGGTACTTTAAAAGAAGAAATTACCTACATAAACAATGATCAAAATGGCGAAAACAAATACTATAATAAGTTAGGAAAATTAACTTCCATAGAAGTTTATTTTGATGATGAAATTGAAACCAAAACCACTTACTAAAAAATCAAACTTTGTGAAAAAAATTATAGCACTACTAACACTCACAACATCAATTAGCATTAATTTAATAGCCCAATTCTCACCAGAATATGAGCTGTTTAAAGAAAAGTATCCCAATTCGCAGGCGGTCATCTTAAACAATGAAGTAACCTATTACATTCAGCTAATAAAAGATGAAATAGACATTAAAGTAGAATCAGTTGAAGAGATACTCTACACAGGTCCTTCGGCTAAATTTGCATCCAAAGAATCAGTTCAACATTCTACTTTTTTTAATTTAGTAAGTATAAACGCATCAACTTTTGTTTATAGTAACGGAAAATACACAGAACATAAGGTTAAAGAATTTAAAGAATCGGACGAACTTTCAGGAAGTATTTTTCATGATGATACCAAAACAACTAGTTTTATATATCCTTATATGAGCGAGGGCGTGAAAACCAAACTCACAAAAGTTGAAAAAATAACCAATCCACGGTTTTTATTATCACATTTTTTAGGCAATTATTCCCCTATAATACATAACAAACTAACTATTGTTGTTGATAAGGCTATAAAATTAAAATTTAAAACATTTAATTTTAATGATTTACCAATTATCCATTCTGAAACAGAAAAAAAAGGAAACATTATTTATTCGTGGGAAGTGAATAATATTGATAAATTTGAATCAGAAGAAAAATCAACAAGTGTAAGGACTCGACTGCCTCACGTAGTACCTTACATTACTGAATATACAACCAAAAAAGGAGAAACAATAAAACTTCTCAACGATGTTTCCGGATTGTATAACTGGTACTATTCTTTAGTAAATGGATTAAATGCAGACGGTAATAATTCTGAACTCAAATTAATTGTAGATTCACTTACTAAAAATAAAACTTCTGACACAGAAAAAGTGAAAGCTATCTATTATTGGGCTCAACAAAATATAAAATATGTTGCTTTTGAGTATGCATTAGGTGGTTTCATCCCAAGAAAAGCAACCGATGTTTTCAATAAAAAATTTGGCGATTGTAAAGATAATTCTAATATTTTGTTCGAGATGCTTAAAATAGCAAATTTAGATGGACATTTAACTTGGATAGGCACAAGAAGCATTCCCTACAAATACACTGACGTTCCTACGCCACTATCAGACAATCACATGATACTTACTTACATAAATGAAAAAGATACCTTGTTTTTAGATGCTACAGGAAGGTATTATAAATTGGGAATACCTTCATCTTTCATTCAAGGAAAGGAAGCATTAGTGGGCATTGATGAAAATAATTTTAAAATCATTACTGTGCCAATTATGCCACCAGAAACAACGATAGCAAAAGATTCGGTTTATCTTTATTTAGATAAAAAAACTGTTAAAGGAAAAGGAAACCTCTATCTAACAGGATACAATAAAATAGATTTATATAATTATTTTGAACGTATAAAAACACCTAAAGAAATAACCGAATTTTTTAATACAAACCTCCGAAAAGGAAGCAATAAATTTTTAGTAGAAAACTTTGTGGAAAAAAACAAATACGATTATGATGAACCCTATGAAGTTGATTATGATTTTAGTATCGATGATTATATAACTTCATCAGAAAAAGAAATTTACATCAATATGAACCTGAGCAAAAAAATTCTTGAATACAAACTTAAAGAAGATAGAAAAAATGATTTTGAGGTAGATTTTAAAAACATCAATCAATCTATCAATGTACTTGAAATTCCAAGCGGTTATGAGATAAGTTATTTGCCCGAAAATTTTGAGCAAAAAAATGAATTTTACTCCGCATCTATTAACTACGAGCAGAAAGACAATCAAATTATTTACAACAATCAAATTGTATTAAATTTCATTGTTTTAAAACAAGAAAACCACGCTTCTTTTAATGAATTTTTAAAACAATTATCAAAGGCATTTAAAGAAAGTGTAGTCCTAAAAAAAATTTCTAATTAATATATCATTATGCAAAAAATTATCTCCACCTTATTTCTAATAGTGTTAACAGCATTTGTTTTTGCTCAAGAACCTTTTTACAAGTCTTATACTTGGGATGAAAATCCAATAAAAGATATAACAACAAACAGCGATGAAGAAATTATTTGTTTTAAGGACAAGATTGTAACAGAATTTATTTATGAAAGCGAAAATAAGCTTACCGAATATTTTTTAATTCATAAAATCTATTGGCTCAATTCAGATGATATAATTGAAAGCTACAACAAAGTGTATTTGCCTTATTCTTCTCAATCTAAATTAGTAGTAAATAAAGCACGAGTAATTTCAAAAGATGGAAAAATAATTGAGTTAGACGATTCTAAAATTCTCACAGCCAAAGATGAGGAAACAAATAGAGAATATAAATACTATGCCTTTGAAGGACTCGAAAAAGGTAGCTTTATTGAATATTATTACGTGCTTAATCGTAGCCCAGATTTTGATGGTAAACGATTGAATTTTCAAACCAACCACAACAAATACAACATCGACTTTGAGTTGTACGCTCCAAAAAATTTATGGTTTAAATTTAAAAGCTACAATCAACTCAACGAAGTAATTTATGACTCTACATACACTGAAAAAATCAGATGGAATTTACACATGGACACGTTGCCCTTGCTGGAAAAGGAATCGCAAGCTCCTTATAGCGCTTTGGTTGGATATTTAGTTTATAATTTGTATTACAATTCAACCACTAAAACCTACGATATTTCTTCTTATAAAAATATTTCTCAAAATATGTATGAGTTCTATTACGCAAGTATAGAGAGTAAATCATTGAAAAATATCAACAAAATTATAGGTGAGTTAAAACTTAAAAGTGAAAAAGATGAAGCCAAGAAAATCAGAAAAATAGAAGATTTTATTAAAGAAAATTATCATGTTGTTAATGGAGGAGGTCCTGATTTTAGAAATTTAAGTTACGTGTTAGATAAAAAAATTGGTTCAAATCAAGGTATTATGCGTTTATACATTGCCATTTTTGAAGCATTGGAAATTCAACATGAAATTGTAATTACTTGTGATAGAAGTGATAATAGATTTGATAAAGATTTTGAATCCTATAATTTTTTAGACGAATATTTACTCTATTTCCCTAAAGTCAAAAAATACATCTCTCCATTTGAAATAACTTCTCGGTTAGGGTTTCCAGAACCTTTGTTAACGAATAATTATGGACTTTTTATCAAACAAATTCAAATGGGCGAATTTAAAACAGGAGTTGGGAAAATTAAATTTATCGAACCAGTAAGTCATACAGAAACATACAGTAAAATTTTTACTAAAGTTGTTTTTGATAAAGATGATTTAACAAAAACAACTTTAGATATGGTTTTAGAAACAGGTGGTTATTATTCAATGAATTACCAAACAATAATCCACTTATTAAAAGAGCAAGACAAGGAAGACTTGATAAACGAACAAATTAAATTTATAAGCCAAGAAATGACCATTGTTTCTAAAAAACTAGAAAATGACAACCCTAAGAGTTTTGGATACGAACCCTATAAAATAACAGCACAAGTTACTTCGGAAGATTTTGTTGAAAAAGCAGGCGATAAATACCTTTTTAAAGTTGGAGAACTTATTGGTCCACAACAAGAAATGTATCAGGATAATGATAGAAAATTAGTTCTTGAGAATGACTTTAAAAGAAGTTATCATAGAGAGTTAACTATTTCAATTCCTGATGGATATACGATTACAAATTTAGAAAAAATAAACATTCAAAATGTGTATAAAGAAAATGGTGAAATATTTTTTGAGTTTCACTCACACTATAAAATAGATGGAAATATACTTACCATTATATGTGATGAATATTATACTGTGTTGGAAATACCAACAACCATTTTTGAAGAATACAGAAAAGTAATTAATAGTGCAGCCGACTTTAATAAACTCACGCTTGTTTTAGCAAAATAGAGAAGGTGTTTAACAGCTCCTTAATAGAAAAATGTAATTACCTTAAAATAGTAAGTTTTACTCTTTTCACCCTTCTTTTATCGGAAGCTTCAACAGTGAAATGAAGGTTTTTGTAGGTTATTTTTTCATTTTTTTGAGGAATTTTTTCGGCTATTTCAATTACTAATCCAGCCAATGTTTCAGCGTCAACTTTTTCATTGCCAAAGAAAGCATCACTATCACTATTAATTATTTTAAACACATCATTTAGAGGAGTTTTTCCATCAAATATAAAGTTGTTTTCATCTAATTTTGAGTAACTAATGTATTCATCATCAAACTCATCGCTAATTTCACCAACAATTTCTTCTAAAATATCTTCTAAAGAAACAATTCCAGATGTGCCACCATATTCATCAACCACAATAGCAAGGTGCATTTTCATTTCTTGAAATTCACTTAATAAATCATCTAATTTTTTATTTTCAGGAACAAAAAAAGGAGGTCTTACTAGCTTTATCCATTCAAAATTGTCATTTTCTTTAATGTGAGCCAATAAATCTTTAATATAAATAATACCAATTATGGTGTCAAATGAATTTTCATAAACAGGTATTCGAGAATATCCAGAATCTATAATGGTATTAATTACAGTAGTGTAAGGAAGGTTTTTATCTAGAGCAACAACATCAACTCTTGCAGTCATAATTTGTTTAACACTTGTTTCTCCAAACTTCACTATCCCTTTTAAAATACGATGTTCATCTTGATTTTCTGGAATGTCGGAAGTTAAGTCTAACGCATGAGAAAGATCTTCAACCGTAACATTTAAACCTCTTTGTTTGATGTGTTTATCTATTATGCTAGAAAATTTAATTAACAAGTAACTTAATGGAAAAACAAAAAAAGAAAAAACATTTAGAGGAAAAATCATCATTTTAGCTAGTTTGTGTGCATTTTTGGTCGCATAAATTTTAGGAATCACTTCTCCAAACAATAGAATAATAAAGGTTATTCCAATTACTTGAGTAATGAAAGCTACTAATGGATGAAGTAAGGAAAAATTAATAAGATTGTTTGCAAAATGAGTTGTAATAATAATGAGAGCGATGTTAATTAAGTTATTAGAAATTAAGATGGTTGCTAATAATTGCTTTTGATTGCTCAATAATTTATTAATTAACTGATTGGTTTTTGATTTAGAGTGACTAATTTTATTTAACTCTGATGGGGTTAGCGAAAAGAAAGCAATTTCAGAACCTGATATAAGTCCAGAAAATACAAGAAGAATAAGAATAACTAACAACTCAATTAAAATTGTTACATTAATTGAGTTGAATACATTTAATAATAAACTACCCATTCGCAGGGTCGGTAGAGGATCGTCCAAGGTGTAAAATAAAATTTAAGTGTTAAAATGGTAAATCATCAGCTTGTGTATCTTCTTTTTCAATTTCAGGAGAAGATGCAGAATCAGTTTGATTTTGTTGTGAAGAAGGAGTGCTTTCTTTTCTTCCTAGCATTTGCATTGTTTCGCCAACAATTTCAGTTGTATATCGGTCAACACCATCTTTATCCTGCCATTTTCTGGTTCTTAATTTCCCTTCAATATAAACCTGATTTCCTTTTTTGAGGTATTTTTCAGCAACTTCGGCCAAACCTCTCCAAAAAACTACATTGTGCCATTCGGTAATTGTTTTTCTTTCATTGGTATTTTTATCCGTATAACTCTCTGAAGTAGCCAGTGAGAAATTTGCTACAGCAGTTCCTCCTTCTAAATATCTAACTTCTGGATCTTTACCTAAATTACCTACTAAAATAACTTTATTAATTCCAGCCATAATTTCTTTCTTTTAAAAATTTATTCAAATGTAAGAATTTTTTTAATTTATTTTTTTTCTAATTCCTTAAATGATGTTACATAATTTTCTATAAGCACTGGAACTGGATAATTTTTTATATCATCAAAGTTAATTTCGGTATAATTTTTTTTAATTTTTGAAATAGCAGAAGTGTTAATTAACCAAAAAGTAGCCATAATTTTTTGATGACTTAAAACGTGTTTAATTGGTAAAGATTTTTTTATAAAAGAGAAGGTTTGAAGCCAGGTTTTAAATTTTTGGAAATCAGAATGAAGTATGAGTGTTTCAATGTTTTCAATAGGTTTTTCGGTTTCTACAAGAGGAAAGTCATATAAATTTTTCCAAATGTCATTTTCAATTCGTTTATGTAAAAGTGTTGAATTTCTTTCTGAAATAAAAACTAAATAATTAAAATATCGAAAGCGTTGTTTGATTTTATTTTGCTTAATAGGAAAGAGCGTAACCCTATTATTTATAGAAGCATAGCAGTTTTGATTGAAAATACAGCTTTGGCAAGATGGACTTTTAGGAATACATTGCAAAGCACCAAATTCCATAATTGCCTGATTGAAAAGTAAAGGACGTTTGCTATCTATTAATTCATTAGCTAATGAGTAAATAGCTTTTTTTCCTTCATTGCTATCAATTGGAATTTCAACACCAAAAATTCGAGTGAGTACTCTGAATACGTTTCCATCCACAACAGGAAAAGGTTGATTATAGGCAAAAGAAGAAATTGCCGCAGCAGTGTATTCGCCAACACCTTTTAATTTTAAAATTTCGTTATAATCTGTTGGGAAAATTCCATTTAAATTAAAAGCAACGTGTTTGGCAGTAAAATGTAAGTTCCTAGCTCTGGAGTAATAACCTAATCCTTGCCAAAGCTTCAACACTTTTTCTTCAGTTGCATTAGCCAAATCAATTATAGTTGGGAATTGATTAATGAATTTAGTATAATAACTCCAACCTTGATTAACTCTAGTTTGTTGAAGTATTATTTCTGAAAGCCAAATTTTATAAGGATTTTTTGTATTTCTCCATGGCAAATCTCGCTTGTTTTGATCATACCATTCAATTAATTGCTCGGAAAAATTCATTATTTTTAAATTTGGGCTTTATTTTAGCCAAAATTAGGGAAAAGAAATGAAGATTAATATGCAGTAACTTAGTGATGCAACTAATTATGAAAGGTTATATTGCTCATTAGTCGATAGTTTCCCTTAATTTAGCTAAAATCTTTTAACTACTTGTTTTAAATTAAGTTAAACTATTATATTTGCAGTCGAAACAAATTAATTATTAATAAGTTAAAAAATTCAAAAAAATGACAAAAGCAGATATCGTAGCAAAAATTTCTGAAAAAACAGGAATCGAAAAATTAACAGTTCAAACTACAGTTGAAGAATTCATGAAAACCGTGAGAAAATCTTTAGAAGAAGGTGATAATGTGTATTTGAGAGGTTTTGGAAGTTTCGTAGTGAAAAGAAGAGCTGAAAAAACAGGTAGAAATATTTCTAAAAATACAACTATTATTATTCCTGCTCATAATATACCATCTTTTAAACCAGCTAAATCTTTTGTAGAGAAAGTGAAAAAAAATGTGAAATAATCTTTTTTTAGTATATCTTTGCCACAGAATTAAAATATATCAACATATAAATAAAAAAGATTATGCCAAGCGGTAAAAAAAGAAAAAGACATAAAATGGCTACGCACAAGCGTAAGAAAAGGCTTAGAAAAAATAGACATAAGAAAAAATAATTGATTTTATTTTTTTATCAACTTGTCTGTTCACACTTTTATTTAATATAGAATAAGCTGACAAAACTAGTTTCCTATTGGTTACTAGTTTTGTTGTTATTTGATGTTTTATTATGTAAAAGGTCTGTTGTTTTTATAAAAAAAACAATTTCTTATAAGCAGTTACTTTAGAAAAGGAAATTAAATGAGTGTAGAATTAGTTATCAATTCTTCGCCTAATGAGGTTGTTATAGCCATTCTTCAAGATAGTAAATTAGTAGAATTACATAGGGAGAAAACCAATAATAATTTTTCAGTAGGAGATATTTATCTTGGCAGAGTTAAAAAAATTATGCCAGGATTAAATGCAACTTTCGTTGATGTAGGTTACGAAAAGGATGCCTTTTTGCACTATTTAGATCTTGGAGCAAAGTTTAATTCGTTTGCGAAATTTACCAAAGGAGTACTAAACAAGCAAATAAACTCCTCACAACTAGACTTTGCTTTTGAACCTGAAATTGAAAAAACAGGCAAAATTGAAAAAACACTTAAATCATCAGATCAAATATTGGTTCAAATAGCAAAAGAACCAATTTCTACCAAAGGACCTCGACTAAGCTCTGAAATTTCTCTTGCAGGAAGATATATTGTATTAGTTCCTTTTTCCAATAAAGTATCTGTTTCCCAAAAAATAAAAGACGAAGAAGAGCGGGAACGCCTCATTCGCCTGATTAAAAGTATTAAACCAAAGGGTTTTGGGGTAATCATAAGAACTGTTGCAAAAAATAAAAAAGTAGCTGATTTGCATGCTGACATGAATGAGTTAGAGCAACGATGGGAAAATTGCTACAATGCACTTAAGGATGCTAAAGCACCAAAAAAGATTTTAGGCGAAATTGATAGAACGTCCTCCTTGTTAAGAGATTTACTAAGTAAAGATTTTAGCAATATTCATATCAATGATGAAGCACTTTACAATGAGATTAAATCTTATCTTATAACCATTGCTCCCGACAAAGAAAAAATCATTAAACATTATACAGGAAAAACACACATTTTTGAACATTTCGGAATAGAACGTCAAATCAAATCGCTTTTTGGAAAAAATGTTACTTTAAAAACAGGTGTTTACCTAATTATTGAACATACCGAAGCATTGCACGTAATTGATGTAAATAGCGGACAACGGGGTAAGAAAAAAGATAAAACACAAGAAGAAAATGCCTTAGAGGTAAACATTGAAGCTGCTGAAGAAATTGCACGCCAATTGCGTTTGAGAGATATGGGAGGAATTGTTGTTGTTGATTTTATTGACATGAGAGAGGCTGCTAACAGAAAATTACTTTTTGAAAAAATGCAAGAATTTATGATGCACGATAGAGCAAAACATAACATCTTGCCTCCCAGTAAATTCGGTCTTATTCAAATTACTCGTCAGCGAGTCCGTCCAGAAATGGAAATTAAAACTGCCGAAAAATGTCCTTGTTGTGGTGGAAATGGAGAAGTCCACTCTACCGTTTTATTAGTTGACGAAGTAGAAAATAATTTAAGATACATAGCCCAACAATTAAACATAAAAAAAATTACCATAAACACACACCCTTTTGTTGAAGCGTTTATCAACAAACGAATTGGGCTACTTTCTTCTTTAAGAAAACAATGGCAAACTAAATATAAAGCAACTATTGATGTATTGCCTTCATCTGCTTATAGCTTTTTAGAATATCACTTTTTTGATGAAAAGGGAGAAGAAATTCATAAATAATTTCTAAGATAAATTTTTGCTTTATTCATTAAAATGCAAATGCGTAAAATCTTTAATAATAGTTTCTAAAAAAGCAATACTTTTTAAATCAGTTTTAATGTTTAATGTAGTTTTGGTTTTATCAGCCAATTGATTGATAACATCAAACTTTCCCTCTTTTAGTGCATAGTTAAAAATTTCGGAAATAATAGTAATATCTTTTTCTGAAAGGTTTTCTACTTCTCTAAAAACAACATTGTAGTCGGTTTCCACTTTTTTATAGATAGTGTCTTGCAATGCAATTTTTTTTCCAATTTTAATTACAGCTGTTTTAGCAGCAATATCTCCCAAACGCTGCCCTTTTCCATTGATTAAAATGGTAAATAAACCCACTAAACCCCAAAAGAAAACAACCCCTTCGATTAGCCTGAAAATCCATCGAAGTAAATAACTACCCAAGTTTGGTTGTGAACCATCTATTTTAACTACTTTAATTTTCATGACGTATTTCCCTAAACTTTGACCATTAAAAAAAAGTTCGCAATACAAATCATAAAAAAAAACAGGTAAAAATAACACCATTGATAGGTATGCATTGTTCTTTAAACCACCTATTTCACTAATTATATAACCAATAATTGTAAAATAAACAAGAAACAATAAATAATCTAAAATAGCAGCTAATATTCTATCGCCAATACTGGCAATGGTATATTCAATAGTAACATTTTGCGTGGTTGAAATTCCTATTTTGTCCATTGTTGGTAAAAATACAATAGAAATTTTAATCTATACATAATGAAATAGGATTTTGTAACTTTGACAAAAAAAATATGGCAAATTTTAAAGAACTTCTCCCCAATATCAACACTTTTGTTTTTGATGTGGATGGTGTTTTAACCGATGGGTCTGTGTTGTTGCTTTCTAATGGAGATCAAGCACGAATAATGAACAATAAAGATGGTTTTGCTCTGCAACACGCTGTTAAAAAAGGATATACTATTTGTGTTATTTCAGGAGGAAGTTCGGAAGCTGTTCGTTTGCGTTTAAATGGATTAGGAATTACAGATGTTTTCCTTAAAGCACATGATAAGGTGGCTATTTTTAATGATTACATTAATCAAAAAAATATAAAAAAAGAACAAATTTTATATATGGGTGATGATATTCCTGATTATGAAGTTATGAAATTGTGCGGTGTTGCAACTTGCCCTAAAAATGCAGCAATTGAAATAAAAGAAATTACTCATTATATTTCAGATAAAAATGGGGGTGAAGGCTGTGTTAGAGATATTGTTGAACAAGTATTACGCTGCAATGGTGATTGGATATAAAAAATAGAAAATGCAACACAACCAACTTTCCGATACCATTTGTGCCATTGCAACTCCACCCGGAATTGGAGCAATAGCTGTTATTCGTTTGTCAGGAAAAGATGCAATTACTATTGCTAATAAAATTTTTTATGGTACGGATTTATTGCAACAACCTTCTCATACCATACATTTTGGAACAATTAGAAACAACAATAAAATTATTGACGAAGTGTTGGTTAGTATTTTTAAAGATAAAAAATCATATACAGGCGAAAACACCGTTGAAATTTCAACACACGGTTCGCCTTACATTCAACAACAAGTTTTACAATTAGTATTAAAAAATGGAGCTAAACAAGCTGGTCCTGGAGAATTTACCTTTCGAGCATTCATGAATGGTAAAATGGATTTGTCGCAAGCAGAAGCTGTTGCAGACGTAATTGCTTCTACTTCTGAAGCAGCTCACCAATTAGCTATTCATCAAATGCGGGGAGGGTTTAGTATAGAGATTAGTAAATTGAGAGAAGAATTGATACACTTTGCTTCTTTAATAGAATTGGAGTTAGATTTTAGCGAAGAAGATGTTGAGTTTGCCAACAGAAATGACTTGAAAGCATTGGTAATGAATTTACAAAACAAAATTCATCGTTTAATTGCATCGTTTAATTATGGTAATGTGATAAAAACAGGCGTTCCTGTAGCAATTATTGGCGAACCAAATGTGGGAAAATCAACCTTGCTTAATGCGTTGCTCAACGAAGAAAGAGCCATTGTTTCGGCAATTGCTGGAACCACTCGTGATACCATTGAAGATGAAATTAGCATCAAAGGAATTAATTTCCGTTTTGTTGATACGGCTGGAATTAGAGAAACTAAAGATGAAATTGAAAGCATAGGAATTAAAAAATCGTACGAAAAAATTGATCAAGCATCAGTTGTTTTACTTTTGGTTGATGCTTCAACTATTTCTCAAAACCAACTTCAATTGCAACTAACAACCATTGAAAATAGAATTCAAGATAAAAATAAATTAGTACTCATTATTGCCAATAAAGTGGATATAGGCAATGAACAAGAAATAAAACAAAAGTTTAAATCCTTTAATAATATTGTGTTTATCTCAGCCAAAGAGAATAAAAACATGGAAGAAATAACCGAAAAACTTTTTGATTATGTGAATTCAGGATTAATTAAAGCTAATGATGCAGTAGTTACAAATGCCCGTCATTTTGAATCATTAACCCAAGCCAACGCTGCATTAATTAATGTGTTGGAAGGCTTAGACAATAATGTTACTGGAGATTTTTTAGCAATGGATATCCGACAAGCACTGTATCACTTAGGGCTAATATCAGGCATCATATCTAATGAAGATTTGTTAGATACCATATTTAGTAAATTTTGCATAGGAAAGTAAAATTAGCTTTAACCCCATGCAAACGAAAGTATTGTTAATTACCCCACCGTTTACTCAGCTCAATACTTCGTATCCTGCAACTGCTTACTTAAAAGGCTTTTTAGATAGCAAAAACATTGCAACAAATCAATGTGATTTAAGCATAGAGCTTTTATTAAAATTTTTACGAAAGACTTCATTGCTCTTGTTTTTGTTACTACTCAGCCACTAAATTACTTGTCTAAAGACAATACAAAAAACAAAAAAGTGTCACTGATTCCGATAGCTATCGGAACACTAATTTTCGCAGATTACATACACAGATTTGATTTTTCTTTGAAAAATCTGTGAAAAAAATTCCGATAACTATCGGGAGTGTGAATCTGCGTTCCGATAGCTATCGGAATCAGTGGCAAAGAGAAAAAAATAAGTAGCTGAGTAGTAACGAACAAAATAATTTTATACAGAATTTACTACACAATGTACAGTTTCCTTTTGAGATTACAACTATTGAAAAGGTTATTTCCCTTTTTAGATTAGGCACTATTTCCAACGGTTACAGAAAGGGAGCAATTACATTTCCTTTTATTGATGTAAATAACAATGTTAGAGCAATACAAGTAAAACAGTTCGATAATGATAACCACACCATAGGCTTTGCTACAAAACGGTTCCAACCTTTCCATGTGCAGCGTACCAAGTTGAAGCCCCGTTTTATGTTGGATATTATTGCTTCTACATCACTACGCCACTTTTTTAGTCTGGTTTCCATGTTTTTGCTACTAACTATATTTTGCAGGCTACCGACTATTTTGTTGAACACAATATTTGCTACACCTTTTTCTTATTTACTGAAGGGAAAATTTGTCGTACACCCTTCAAGTTTGGACTTTTCAATCAAACTCTATCTATTGAAATGATGCTTGTTGTTCGGAAAGTGATACTAATACCTTTGAATATATTTCTTCAATTTTTTTGGGTTCAGAAGAATAATACATTAAACTACTATTAAATACTTCATGAGAAATATGGTGTTGTTTAAATATGGTGTCAAAAATTTGTTCCTGATAATTATTAGCAAATAATAATGAATCTTCTGCACTACTTTTAATTTTGAAATAGGCTTGCGTAATTTCTAATTGAGTAATTATTTCAACCATTTTATCCTCACCAAGAATGTTTGATGGAATTTGAGCTTTCTGTTTGCAGGAATAGATGCTAAGTAAAAACAAGCATAAGAAACATATTCTTATCATATTGCTTATACTTTTGGTTCGCTCGAAGTTATTGGGGTAAATCGAAGTGTTTGAGCAGCTTTTATCATATCTTCAATCATTTTTTCGCCATATTGATTTTCTTGTAAATCACGAACTTCATAAATATCGTTTCCTATACGTGTTTTATAAAAGAAGTGATGTTGGGTTTTTATTCCAGATTCTGGAATATCTTGCTTATAAATTAGTAGTGTGGAGTCTTCTTTCACTATTTCAGATGAAAAAACTAAGTCTTCTTCTAAAGCCATTTTAAACAATTCGATATCTCCTTCTCCGTAAATAATTTCTACACCAAAATTCTGTCCCACAACAATTTCCAACGCACCTCTATTGGTTAATGTTACTTGAGCTTCTCCGTTATTTTCGGCATCGGGAATCATAACCGACATTGGAAATCCCCATTGAGTTAGTTCTAACTCTTCATAACCTTTAAGTACTATGGTTTTGTTTGCATCAGTAGGTTTTTCTTCATTATCACAAGAAAAAAAAGAAATAAAAGAAAATATTAAAAGTATAAAGGCTATGTTTTTCATTGTAAACTATTTTTTTGTTAAACGAATAACAAATATATACTAAAAAAACACAACCTTCAAAAAATAGAATTTATTTTTATTTATGTTTGGGTTCATAAATCAATCTCAAGAAAGAACTAAATCGTTGATTTTCCCTTTTTATAGGTATTCCAGCGACAATTCCTATCAATAAGTTTTCAGAAATTTCCAACCTCATTTGTGGTCTTATTGTCATATCAAAATCATTGGATGTAAATTCCTTGTTAAATTCAAGTCCTATGAAATTTCTTGTTCCATCTATCATATAATGAATACTAGAATTTATTTGCCAAACGGTATGAAATGAATTATCGAAAAAATGTTGCTGAATCTCTGGTCCTGTATAAATTAGCGTATGAAAATTTTGTCCCCAACGCTTTGCTGCAACAAAAAAAGGGTTGTAAGTATTACCTTCTATGAATTGTTCTCTTCCATAATTATTAAAAGTGGTAAATTCAAATTCATTTAAATAACCTATGGCAAGCGTGGTATTTAGCTTTTCGGATACAAAAAAGGAATATTGTGCTGCTAGTTTTAATCCATTCATTTTATTTTGAGGTATCGAGGAGTTAACTCTATCATCGGTTGTTGGATAAAAGAAAGTGAAGGGTACCTCTATTTCAAAACCAAGCCTATTAAGAGGTGCCCATTCATATTCAATCAAAGTTTCATAACTATCAAATTGGTCATTATCTGTTAACCCAAAACCAACATTCCATTCTTTTTCACCTTTTCTTGCACCCAGGTCTCTAATTAAATCTATAAACAGAGGTTCGGCATGAAGAACTTTAGCTGTTTTACGATGATTTTCAACTTCTTCAATGTAAAGGCTATCTAACCTGTCTTTTTCAGCTTTAACACTATCTTTTTCTTGAGAAAAAATGCTAGAAAGTGAGAAAAATAAACTAAGAAACAGACAAATTTTCATGATTTTTTGCTTTTTAAAACTTTAATTGATAGACTTCATCTAATTCATCATTGCTTTTAAAATTCACATTCAGGTCTTTTATTAAACCTGAATCAATTCCATAAACCCAACCATGAATATGTAGTGGTTGTTTGTTTTCCCAAGCATTTTGAACGATAGAGGTTTTAGCTAAATCAAAAACTTGCTCAACTACATTGAGTTCAACAAATCGGTTAAACCGTTTTTTTTGATTTTCGATGGCATCTAATTCTTTGTTGTGAAAACGATACACATCTTTAATATGTCTAATCCAATTATCAATTATTCCAATGTGTTGATTTCCCATTGCTGCTGCAATTCCACCACATCCATAATGACCACAAACAATAACGTGTTTTACTTTAAGTGCGTTCACTGCATAATCGAGTACACTCAACATATTCATATCTGAGTGGATAACCATATTTGCGATATTTCTATGCACAAACACTTCTCCAGGTTGAGCTCCAATAATTTCATTGGCAGGAACTCTACTATCGGCACAACCTATCCATAATACTGGTGGTTGTTGTCCGTGAGCTAGTTTATTAAAAAAATCTGGGTCTAAATCTAATTTAGATTGAACCCATTCTTTATTGTTTTCTAAAAGTTGTTTATAAAATATATTTTCCATTATTATTATTTTTAATTTTTATATTAATGTCCTGTTATCACTTTAACGGCATCAATTCCCTTAGTTTCAACAGTTATATTTTTTAGTTTTGATGTGAAATCAACAAATTCTTGAATGTTTTCCAACACATCATAAGAAATGGAGTAAGATTTAGAACCATCTATTATTAAATTAACATCTTCAGGAATGTCTGCTAATGTTTTTGCTACACTGGCTTTATTTAAAAATGTTATTTCTTCCGATAAAGTTAAGTAATAAGTTGGTTTGCCATCTATTTCATCAATGCTTAAATTAAGTGCGTTTTTATAATTTTTTCTCAAAATATAAAAAACAGCCACAACCATACCTATTCCTATTCCTTTCAATAAATCAGTACTTACAATAGCAACTACAGTAATGATAAAAGGAATAAATTGTTCGTGTCCTAGTTGATACATTTGTTTAAATAAACTTGGTTTTGCTAATTTATATCCCACCATTAAAAGAATTGCAGCTAGAGATGCTAAAGGTATAAGATTTAAAAATACAGGAATAATTATTACCGAAAGTAATAATATTGCACCATGTATAATAGTTCCTAATTTTGTTTTTCCACCAGCATCAATATTTGCAGAGCTTCTTACTATAACCTGAGTAATTGGAAGTCCACCAATTAACCCTGATATCATGTTCCCTACTCCTTGAGCTTTTAATTCTTTGTTGGTAGATGTTCTTCTTTTATGAGGGTCTAACTTGTCTGTTGCTTCAACCGAAAGTAATGTTTCTAAACTTGCAACGATTGCTAATGTTACAGCTACCATGTAAACTTGAGGATTGGAGAAAGCTGAAAAATCTGGAAACTTAAAAAAGCCCACAAACTCTTGAGCAGAAGAAGCTACAGGAAGCTCTACCAAATGTTTACCACTTAATGCTAACTCTGGAGAAAAGAAATTAAACAAATAGTTAAGTAATATCCCTACTAAAACAACAAATAAAGCACCTGGCAAGAATTTGAACAAAACAATTCTTTTCATAAAATTCGTATCAAATAACATTAACAATCCTAGTGAAATAATGCTAATAATAATTGATCCCCAACTGCTATATTTTATAGAAAAATAGAGTTCGCTAAATGTATTTTGACCATCTTTTTGAGCAAAATCAACATCACCCATAAAATTTTCATCATACCCAAAAGCATGCGGAATTTCTTTGAGAATAAGAATTATACCTATTGCCGTTAACATTCCTTTTATAACAGAAGAAGGAAAGAAATAACCTATAATTCCTGCTTTTAAATAACCAGCAACAAATTGAATAATTCCTGATAAAACTACTGCCAATAAAAAGGCTTCAAAGCTACCTAATGCTTCTATTGCCGTTAGAACTATTACAACAAGCCCTGCAGCAGGACCAGAAACACCTAACGATGAATTACTAAGTGAACCTACCACAATACCTCCAACAATACCTGCAATAATCCCTGAAAACAACAAATCGGAGCGACCTGTTGAGGCTAATGCTACTCCTAAACATAGAGGCAGTGCAACAAGAAAGACAACTAATCCGGCAGGAAAATCTGACTTTAGATTAGCAAACATATTTAATTTTTTTGGTGTCATAATTATAATAGTTTTCAATATAGATAAAGCATTACTCTTATTTTGTATAAAAGAGAAATACCAAATATGATAAAACAAAATAATAAAGTAAGGGTGTTTGTTTTATAAAAATTCTTTTTTTAAGAAAAAATAAAGAGAATTATACTAACTCTGGTGGTGGAGCAATGACTTTTCTTGTTGGAGGTAAGAATTGAAAAGTATTGTTTTGATGATTTACATCAGTAGTGAATAAAAAGATATTAGAATTGGTGCTTTCAGCTACATATTCTTGCACTGAAAATGTTATTAATTTTCCACTATGTCTATTTTCTTCTTCATTTATTTCAATGAATTGATTGGATGGAATTGAAAAGTAGCTGAATGAAAAAGTACTAACTAAAATAGTTAATAAAAATGCTGCTATTACTTTTTTGAAATTCATGGTGGCAAAACTACTTAAATCATTTTGCTATTCGTGGTGTTAAAAATTAAAATTGTGTTAAAAAATGTAAAAAACATTACTCCAACTTGCGTTTCGAGTGTATCTTCTGTTACCATAGAAAGGAGAGCGATACAAAAAAAAGCAAGATATAAAAAGTTGTTATATCGTTTTAATTTTAAAAAAGGATAGCCTAAAAAAAACAGAAACCACCCCAATCCAATCAACCCAAAGCTTATTGTATAAGTAATATATTGGTTGTGTGCTCTTAAATAATATTTTTCGGAAAGTACTGTTTGTGTTTGGTATTCCTGATTAAAGGCATCCTGCAAATCACCAGTTCCTACTCCAAAAAAAATATTTTCTTTAAAAATTCTGAACGCATTTTGCCAATACACCCACCGCATAACAACAGAATGTCCGTTGGCTATTCCATGTTGATTATATACATCAAACTCCCATATTATTTTGTGTACTCTACGAGAAAAATCATTCATTCTTAAATAAATATGATTTGCTATTCCCTTTTCAATTGCATTTATTTCTTCGTTACTTAAATTTTCAACTGCTTTGGCTGTTTTTCGTTCTCCTTTTGATGTAATAAAACGAAGTAGTGTGGTTTTTAGCTCTTGTCCTTTTAAATCTGTACCATTGAAATTAAAATCACTTCTTTCGTTCCACGCTTTTTCAAGCTCCGTAAAAGCAATATTTCTATAAATATAATTGCCATTTTCTTTAAAATCTTTCACTTCGCTTATGGTGTCATGATAAAATTTTTCGCCATTTTCTGAATATTCACTCATAGGCAAAAGTTCTATTTGTTGTGCTGTTTTGTAGTTTGATATTGCGTTATTGATATAGCAATAAGCTGAAGCAAAAAGTGTTATAAAAACGCACAAGAAAGTTATTTTAATCATTTTATTTTTATGTTGAACACCATAAAACAACAACAGAATTGAAGCTGTTATTGAAAAAACTAAAATACCAGTAAAGAGGTTTATAAATATCATAAAAATTAGTAACCAAGCACCAACACTTAGCCATTTAATTTTATTTTTAAAATCAATTTCATTCAACGCATAATAAATACTTCCGAAAATTGCCAAACAAATTTCTAATCCAAATCGAATGTGTGATGTGAAACGGGATAATTGACGTGTGTCTATTATAGTTTCATTTAGTCCTCCCAACAAAACGAAAACACTCCAAAGAGAAGAAGCGACAACGCCTATTACATAAACTTTAAAAATAAATTTAATCTCTTGTTGAGTTAAAGGATTTAGTCCACTTAATAAAAAAGGGAGCAAAAAAAGTGGAATTTTTCTACGAACATCTCCTATTGCAAACTCAAAATTTGTAGTATAAAATAGCCCAATTATCGTTAAAAGATAGATAGAACTTAGTATAAGGGCAATTCTATTTTTAAAAAAAGAAAGAATTTGGTTTTTTATATTTCCTTGAAAAAGCCAAGCTGCACCTAAACCAATTTCGCCAAGCGTGATGAGTGGTTTTGACAGAGATAACCCAACCACTATCATCATTAAAAACAAAATGACAAACTTTCTATGATGACTAAGAAGTGGTTTTAAGTTCAACGGTCAATTTTTGAAATTTATTTTTTTATTCCCGATAGAATAGCTGTATATGTTGAATTATCTTTCAAAATAGTAATTGCTTCATCAACTGCTGGATCGTTTTTCAGAGCTGCTTCAATTTTTCCTTTTTGATAGAAATAACGAGCAACTATTTCGGTTTCAAGAATGTATTTTATTTCTTCTTTGTGTATCGTTAAATCCTCTTTTTTATTGTGATTTAATTTGTCTTTTAGTGCTTTATACTCGTCTGTTAACCGTTCGTAGTAATTATCTTCTTTGGTTGCTTTTTCTAACTGAGCTAATAAATCTTCACTCTCTGTGGTATAATCATAATCCTTATCTTCTAAATAGTGAATGAATTTTTCGTATTCAGCATCACTGATTGAGAAATTGGTAACATTAGCAATAGTTGGATTTTTCAATCTAAATTCTGTGGCATAGTTAAAAAAATGATTTTTCATATAAAGACTTCCCGAAATATCACTCATATTTTTTTTCTCAATTTTTACATCTGGATCAACTCCTTTTCCATCAAAAACAGGTCTTTTGTTTTTTAATGTTTTATACTCTGTAATCAATGAATCTGGAACTTCTTTTACTTTTCCACTTTTATCTCTATGCGAATAATCTATTTTTTGGATACACCTTCCGCTGGGAGTGTAGTATTTAGCAACGGTTACTTTTAATTTTGAATTATAGCTCAATGATCGTACTTGTTGTACCAATCCTTTACCAAATGAGCGTCCTCCAACAACAACAGCTCTATCATGGTCTTGCAACGAACCAGAAACAATTTCTGATGCTGATGCAGAGTTTTCATCAATTAAAATTACTAAAGGAATTTCTGTGTCAACAGGAGTATTAATAGCTTTATACATTTTGTCCCAATCGGTAATTTTTCCTTTGGTACTTACTACATCTACGCCTTTAGGCACAAAAATATTCACTATGTTCACTGCTTCATTCAATAATCCACCTCCATTTCCTCTTAAATCTAAGATTAATGTTGTTGCATGTTGTTCTTTCAATTTTTGAAAAGCGTCTTTTACTTCCTTGCTTGCTGATTCAGTAAAACTATTGAGTTTAATATAACCAACAGATTCATTCATAATTGAAAAATAGGGAACGTCATTAATCTTCACTTCTTCTCTGGTTACCATTTTTTCTAACGGTTTATCAGTTCCAGGTCTTTCAATTTTTAATTTTAAGGAAGTACCTGGTTGTCCGAGTAATAGTTCTCGAATTTCGTCTGTATTTTTTCCTTTCACGTCTTTTCCATCTACTTCCAAAATTTTATCTCCTGCCCATAAGTCTGCTTTAAAAGCTCCAAAACCTTCATAAGGTTCTGAAATAACAACATAATCGCCTTGTTTTTGAATTAATGCTCCAATTCCTCCATATTGACCTGTAGTCATTAACTTATAATCTTCAATGTTTGATTCTGGAATATAGTTTGTGTAAGGATCTAATGATTCTAATATGGCATCGATTCCTGTTTTGATTAGTTCTCCAGGTTCTGTTCCATCTACATAATAGATATTTAACTCCCTAAAAAGCGTAGCAAAAATGTCAAGGTTTTTAGATATTTCAAAATAGCTATCGGCAAATCCAAGTGAAAAAAAGCCCGTTAAAGCAATGCTAACGATTAGTATCTGTTTTTTTATTTTTTTAATCATAGGTTTATATTTATTACATTCACACATTAATTTAAGGAACAGGGTCGTGTCCATGTCCACCCCAAGGATGGCATGATAAAATTCTTTTTAATGCCAACCAACCTCCTTTTAATGGTCCGTATTTATTAACTGCATCTACACTATATTGTGAACAAGTGGGTTGATACCTACAATTTGAACCTAAAAACGGAGATATACTTAGCTGATAAATGCGTATTAAAAAAACGATTATTTTACTTACTATCCACTTCACAACTTTCTGTTAAACGGCATAAAATTACTTTTATTTTACCTTCAATTTCGCTATACGATAAAATTTGTTCAGATCCATAAATAAGCATCATATTTAACTCTTTGCCTGAGTTTGAAAGCACATTTTTTAATGCTTTGTTGTTTAATCGATAAGCTTCTCTAACTCTTCTCTTAATTAAATTTCTATTTACAGCAAGTTTAATTTTTTTTTTAGGAACACTCACTCCAAAATTTATTAACACCCCATTCTTTTCTTTCTTTTCGAGGTAAGTTAACCTCAAAGGATATTGGTAAATTGATTTTCCTTTTTTAAAAAGTTGCTCAATATCTTTTATGCTTTTGAGCTTTTCTTTTTTAGAAAAATTAAATTTAGGTGTCATACGTATTTATTCAAAAGACAAAAGTAGTGTTTCGATGGTAATTAGCTCATAAAGTTTAAAAAAGATGTTACTACTCAGCCGCTAAATTACTTGTCTAAAGACAATAAAAAACAAAAAAATACCACTGATTACACACCATGGAGCATCAACCGAACATAGTGAGCTCACTCACACTTATAAAAAAAATAAGCAAAAGTGAGTAATACCTATAAAAAAAATAAACAACAATGAGTAATACATTAATTTAAAATAAAAGATACATTGATAAATCTGTGTAAATCTGCGTTCCGATAGCTCCCGATAGATTCTGTGTTGATTTCCAATAAAAAATATTAATTTTTAATAATTTTATTTTTTTTAATAATTTTGTCTTTTTAAGACGGTCCTTGAACCAGTCTGTATAGCGTGTTAGACCATTTGTG
>JAHYJH010000141.1 GCA_019429185.1 Vicingaceae bacterium | reverse complement strand
AGTGGTTTGAACTCGAACCTAAAATTTTTAAGGAAAAGCCAGCAGTGTTTAAAGAAAAAATACTACTTTTGAAGAGTAATAGTAAACAAGACTTTAAGGAACAACCTTGTGAAACTTAACAAGTAATAATCTAATCCAAAAGTAAGCTGAACAGAAGCTCCTGAAATAATTAACTTCATATCTTCAGTAACCACTAATCCTTCTTTTCCTGTAAGGTTTTAGCCTCCATAAATTTTAATGTGCGATGAATAAATTTAGCTTTCCCTTTAACCGAAAGCAACTTAAAAAAGTGTAACTGATTGCTTAAAAGGGTGTCGATGTATTCGTATTTAGCTTTGTCGATAGGATTTTTCCAAACCAACTTATTTTGAATAAAAGCCTGAACGGCTGAATTTTTATAAAATAAATAAGCTACTACAAGAAAAAGTGCAGGTGTACATAAAATAAAAAGACCTATAAGTGCTTGTTCCATAATGTTATAAGTGTTTTTTTGTAAGAACCCTAACTGGATACCAAGCGGCAAGCAATCCAATTAATACAACAATTATGAAAATATAAAAGAAATCGAGCAACTCTAATTTCATAGGATAAAAGTCAACAACACCACCCTCTAACCGAAGCAATCCAAAAGTAATTTGCAACCAACAAAAAAATGCTCCAAGCAACATTCCGCTAAAAGCTCCTAAAAAATTAATTAACATTCCTTCAATAAAAAACAACTGACGGATAGTTTTTGCAGAAGCTCCCATTGAACGCAAAATCCACACATCTTTTTTCTTATCTATAATAAGCATAGTTAATGAGCCGATAATGTTAAATGAAGCAATTACTAATATGAAAGTTAGGATTAAAAAAGTAATCCATTTTTCGGTTTTGTTGGTTTTAAAAACTAATTCATTAAGCTCATAGCACGTTTTCACAGAAAATTCATCTCCCAAAATTGCCTGAACAGCTGCTTTTGTTTTTGCTAAATCGGCTCTTTTTTTAATATTCAATTCAACTGACGAAAGTTGATTGGGATGTGAAAGTAATTCCTGAGCAAAAGTCAATGAAGTTAAAACATATTTGGTGTCAAAATCGGGACTAACTGAAAAAATTCCTGTTGGCGTAGCATATTTTCGAGTAAACTCTTCGGTAGGCGTAAATGACTTTTTAATTCCTTTTTTGGGAACAATAATACTTACTTGTTCCACCAACATATTATTCAAATACAACGAAAGCTGATCGGATATTCCATAACCCAACAGTGCTGATTTAGGATTATCTAAAGCTAAATTACCATCAATCAGCATGGTGTCTAATCCTGTCATCTCGTAAAAAACAGGTTGAACTCCTTTAACAGAAGCAACAGTTTGTTTTTCCATGTATTTTACTAAAACAACTTCTTCAATTGCTTCGGAATAAAAAGCAACTGATTCTAATTTTTTTATTTTTTCTTTTGGGAAATCTTCTGCATTAAAAGTTTTTCCTTTAACAGCCGTAATTTTAATATCTGGATCAAAAGAAGCATAGAGTTTTTCAACCAAATCTTCCAATCCATTAAAAGCAGAAAGCACAATAACCAACGCCAATGTACCAACTGCAATACCCGATACAGAAATCCAAGAGATAATATTAATCACATTATGCGATTTCTTAGAAACCATGTATCTTTTTGCTATGTAAAATGGGAAAAACAAGTAATTAAATTTTCAATGAATAAATCTGACGGCTAATTTACAATTTTAATAGTACTTAGGGTCTGTAATGAAAGAAATCAATTACTAAAATAGGTAAACAAACGGATGGTCAAAAAATAAAATTACCCTATCATAACACCTTGCTTTTCAATTAATGGGATGGTAGTGAAGTTTTCTTTTTTTATAGTTTCTGCCAAAAAAACATATTTTTTATCCAACAGTTGATTTTTTGAAAAATAACTTAACCAATATTCGTTGTGTAATCCAAATACTTCCTCAATAATGGGTTCAATTTTTACAAAACTTTTTGGAGCAATATTTCCTAATGAATGTCTAAGTGATGATGTTTTGGTTTCAGAGCCGTCTTCTAACTTTAAGTATCCTTTTGATGATACCAATACGTTTTCGAGTGTAGTTTCTTTTAAATTAATAACATACACATTCCAAATGGGTTGATTGAGTTCGTTAAACTCTTTCACAACTGCTATAGCAACATTTTTAATGGGTTTAGGCTGAATGTCTTTTATCATAAATACAATTGAACTATTTTTTGAATGATTTTAACGCTTCTTTAACAGCCGTATCTTCATCATTCATAATTACGTAATATCCAAAATTTCCGTGTAAATTCCTACAAATATCAGCACGCAAACCTCTGATAATTAATTCTTTTGATTGTTTTATTTGAATTAAATTTCTTTCGACTCCCGAATCTGTTACAAATTTTATAAATTCGTTAAACAATGAGTTATTTAAATTAAAATTCTCTTTAAATTGAATGGCATCTCGATAGTTTTTCATTAACTCCAACCTATTTTTATCTACATAATTTAAAGAAAACTCTTGAATCAAACCTCTGTATCTAATCTGATATAAAAATTCAGTTCCACCAGCGGTATCAAGCGGAACAAAAATATCGGGCATAATTCCTCCTCCTCCATAAACAACTTCTCCTTTTTTAGTATAATATTTAAGCGAATCTGGGAGGTGTATGCTATCTGCAGAAAGTAGTTCTCCATTTTCATAACGCTTATATGATTCCATGTTATATTCATCTGAACCGTTGGCGTAAGGTTTTTGAATGGATCTACCTGATGGCGTGTAATAACGAGCTACTGTTAAACGGAGTGCCGATCCATCGGGCCAAGGAATTTGCTCTTGAACCAATCCTTTTCCAAAAGAACGCCTTCCTATAATAGTTCCTCTATCGTTATCCTGAATAGCACCTGCTAAGATTTCACTTGCCGATGCTGAATTTTCATTTATTAATATGGATAAGGTTGTGTTTTTTAATATTCCTTTGTTTGTGGAATAGTATTCTGATTTTTTTCTTGATCGACCACTGGTATAAACAATCATTTGATTTTTTGATAACATTTCGTCTGCGATATCTATTGCTGAAGATAAGACCCCACCTCCATTGCCTCTCAAGTCAATTATTAGATTGTCCATTCCTTCTTCTTGAAGAGTTGCTACTGCATTAATAAATTCTTGATAGGTTGTTTTTGCAAAACGGGTAATTTTAATATAACCTGTGTTTTTGCTAATCATATAAGGCGATTCTACACTATAAATAGGAATTTCATCACGAATAATAGCAAAGTGAAGTAATTTAGAGTTACCTCTTCTTTTTATGTAAACATTAACTTTCGTGCCCCGAGGTCCTTTTAATAATTTAATTACATCTTCATTAGTAATTCCATTACCTGCAATTAATGCAGTATCAACTTTCACTATCCGGTCTCCTGCTTGGATACCTAATTTTTCTGATGGTCCGTTTGCTATTGCTGAAACTACCATTACGGTGTCGTCTTTTATTCTAAATTCAACACCTATTCCTTCAAAATTTCCTTCTAAAGGGTCGTTCATTCCATCAAATTCTTTGGGTGAAATGTAATAAGAATGAGGATCGAGATTAGAAAGCATCGCATTTATTGAATTTTCTAAAAGTTCTTTACCATCAACACTATCAACATACGACTCTTCAATAAAATTCAGTATTTCATTCAATTTACCGACCTTATTGGTGTTTTTTTGATTAGAAAAAATTAGCGATTTGTTTCCAGTAGTATTAGATAAAAATGATCCTAAATACACACCCACAACTACACTTAACGCTATTATTAAAGGAAGTAGAATTTTTAAGTTATTATTGTTCATTACAATATGAATTAGATTTCGATACAACAAACTTCAATCCCAGCTTCTTTTAAAAAAGAAATTCCCGAATCGTCTTTATAATTAGTAGAATATACCACGCGTTGAATTCCCGCTTGGAGTATTAATTTACTACATTCCTTGCAAGGAGAAAGGGTTATATAAAGCGTTGCTCCATTTGCATTGTTGGTTGATTTTGCAAGTTTCATCAGCGCATTTGCCTCAGCATGCAACACATACCAACGTGTTTTTCCTGTTTCATCCTCGCAGCAATTATCAAATCCAGTTGGCACACCATTGTATCCATCAGAAATAATCATTCTATCTTTCACAACCAATGCACCTACTTGTTTTCGTTCGCAATGAGAAAGTTTAGACCATTCTTTAGCCATTTTTAAATAGGCTAAGTCATAGCGTAGTTGTTTTTCTTTGTTATATTTTTCTTCCATAAATTTATTAAGTGGGCAAAGTTAGCCAATTGAAAGTAATTAGCGTTATTTTGTTTTTAAAGTTAAGTTGAGATTGATTTAACAATTATTTTTCTTTCTGCTCCACTTGTTCAATGGCTTCCATTACTTGATGTAATATGGTTTCTACATCGTCATCATAATTAATTGTAAGGGGAGATTTAATTGTCATTTCGAGTGTTGTTCCTCGTTTTTTTATAAATAATCCTTTTTTATCAAAAGCTCTTCTAAACCCATTAATCACAATTGGAATTACTATTGGTTTGTAGTTTTTTATGAGGTGAGCTGTTCCTTTTCTTCCTTCAGCATAAGGCTTTGTTGTTCCTTGAGGAAAATTAACTACCCAACCGTTTTCCAACGCTATTTTAATCTTTTCTGTATCATTTTGATCAACAGGTCGTTTAATTTCTTTTCCTGCTTCTCTCCATGTTCTTTTTATAGTAATAGCACCAGCATAAGCCAGTATTTTTGGCAATAACCCCGATTTCATTGTTTCTTCTGCAGCCACAAAATAAAAATCTACAAAAGGACAAGCTAATATCCCTCTTAATTTAAGTTGATTTGGATATCCATATAGAGCTGTTTCCATGGCATGTATCATAAAAGATACATCAGCGAAATAGGTTTGATGATTAGACACAAACAATACATTTTTAGAGGGTAGTTGTTGAAATAATTCTGCTCCTTTTATGTTTGGGTGGTTAATTTTATTAAAACGGATATACGTAATAAAAGCAAAAGTTCTTATTACAAGTTTCTTTAACAGGATAAGTTGCCCAAATACATTTCTTTTCATTCACTAAAGTTTTGTACAAAGTAAAGGAATTATTGAAAAAGGAATTATTTTTTTGTTTTGATGATGTTATATAACTAAACAAGCGTTATTTCAATTTTTTTCTTAACGAAAGTTGTTGCCCTACCTGAGGTTGAGTGCCTGGTATCATCTTGTTCTTTTTATAGAGCGTTTGGAGTTTAATTCCATATTGTTGAGAAATACTTCTCATGGTATCTCCTTTTTTAACAATATGATTATCTTCTTTTGCTTTATTTCTTTTGGGTTGAAGATAAATAATATCCCCTTCTTTTATTACATCATTTTCATTCAAATCGTTATATTTATAAATCTGCCACAAATTCATTTCAAAAGCTTTTGCTATGCTATAAAAGGAATCTCCTTTTCTAACCACAATGTGCTTAATATTATTATGTAACTCAATTTTATATTTTTGAGTAGAGGCTACGCTTGTTGTTGTTTTTGATTTGGTGAGTTTTTTTGTTGGAACTTTGGCATAATTATCATATTGATTCAAGTTGTGTTTTTCAATTAAATCAATTAATAATTGAGCGTATTTTGGATTGGTGGCATAACCCGCTTCTTTTAGTCCTTTAGCCCATCCTTTGTAATCGGTAATTTTTAATTCAAACAAAAAGGCATACCTGCTTCTTGAACTCAGAAATTCAGAATGATCTTTAAAGGATTCGTAAGCAGAATTATATTTTCTAAAACATTCGTTTTTTTCATCATCATCAATATGCATTGTTTTGCCTGTCCAACCCGAATGGCATTTAATTCCGAAATGATTGTTGGCATACATTGCCAAGGGACTGTTTCCATCGCCCGACTCTAAAATTCCCTGAGCTAAGGTAATGCTTGCTGGCACACCTGAATGATGCATTTCTCTGATGGCATCTTCCTTATATTTTTCAATGTATTCCGAACGTGTAATTCTTCGTTCGGCAGGTTGTGTTTGTGCATTTACAAAAACTCCCAATAGAAAAAAGAAGATGAATAACGACTTAACAGGCATTGTTAAACTTTTTTTCAAAATTAAACCCCAATTGGCTTCACTAAACCATCCTGTCAATAAGATATTAACAGTTGATTTTTGATTACTTGAGTATATTATCCAAACATTAAATTAATGCGTTTTCCAAGACCAAATTCAAAAATCCTATAAAGTGTCGAAAGTTGAATATCGCATTTTCCATTTTCAAGTCGAGAAATATAGCTTTTTTTTGTTCCCACTTTTTCAGCAAGTTGCTCTTGTGTCATATTCGCTTCTTTACGTGCTTCTTTGAGCATTTCACTAATTACAAAATACTGTGCTTTTTCCTCAAAGTCGTCACGATTTTCAGTACCAATTTTACCGTATTTAATGTCTAATAACTCGTCAAAGTTTTTAGCACTTCTTATTTTTTCTTTATTCATTATTTTTTCTTTTTTGAGTTAAAGTACTCGCCTTTTAGTTTTAATGCTATATTTATTTCCTTTTTAGGTGTTTTTGGGGATTTCTTTTGAAACCCATTAAACAGAACTACCAAATTCCCTTTGTCAAAACAGCAAAATATTCTATAGATATTGCTTTCAAATTCAATCCGTATTTCGTACAATCCGTCAGTTCCTGTTATATGTTCTAGGAATTTTCTCGGAACATTTTGAACGGTTCTTAAAATTTTAAAAACATATTCAATTTTTTCTTGCACTTTATTAGTTTGCTCTATATAGAAATCTTGAAAATAGTGTTCGTGAAAAATGATTTGCCTTTGACCTTTCATTGCACAAAGTTAACTTAAAAGTTATCAATTTACAAATTTTTAAGCCGATTTTTTTGCTTAGGAATTATACTCAAAACCACAATTTCCTTGAAGCCCTCCTGTATGTACCGCAACAATTTTTTTGCCATTAAAAAATGCTGTCGTTTTAGCAAGATGTAAAATTCCAAAAAGCATTTTTCCTGTATAAATTAAATCTAACGGAATAGTATGGTTCTGATAAAAACCATTAACAAAATCAATCAATTCGTGTGTTATTTTTGCATAGCCGCCAAAATGGTAATCCGTATTCAAACTCCAATTTGGATGATTTATTTCCACAAAAAATTGTTGCTGATAGTCTGCCAATAGTTGTTGAATATCATTTTTTAGAAATTCTCCACCTTTTAAAGCGGGAAAACCAATTACTTCTTTTGTTTCATCAACTGAAGCAATAATACCTGCAATGGTTCCTCCTGTTCCACAAGCACAACAAATAGTATCGTAATCTATATTGATGTTTTTTATAATTTCGGTACAACCTTTTACTGCAAAAGTATTAGAACCACCTTCTGGAACGAGATAAAAATCGCTATACTGCTCTTTTAATGTTTCTAAAAATTCAAAGTCATATTTTTTTTCTCGGTAAAAAGTTCTATTTACATAATGAAACTGCATACCATTTTCTTTTGCTAATTGCAAGGTTGGGTTTAGTGGCAAATGCTCTTCGCCTCTAATAATTCCTATGGTTTTAAATCCAAATTGCTTACCTGCAGCAGCAGTTGCCGCAATATGATTTGAAAAAGCCCCTCCAAAAGTCAATAATTGATTTTTTCCTTGTTTGTTGGCTTCTTGCAGATTGTAATATAATTTCCGCCATTTGTTTCCAGAAATTGTAGGATGAATTAAATCTTCACGCAACACATATAATTGTATCTTTTTTTCTTCCAAAAAATCAAGTTTAACTTGCTGAAGTGGAATTGGTGGAAGCTGTTGGTATTGCATGAGACAAAAGTACAGAACAAAATAAAAAACCCTTTCAGCAATTTTGCTAAAAGGGTTTCTGTAAAAATTAATTTATTCTTTATTTCTTAATCACTTTTAAGGTATTTAAAACTCCCCCCGCTGCCGTAAGCTCAATGTCATTAAGTTAAGGAATTAAACAATTGATTATTAACAACTTATTTTTTAAATAATGAATTAAATAGAAAGATTGATTTTGTTTTGCGATAAAAAATGGCAACAAAATCTACATCAAAATAC
>JAHYJH010000011.1 GCA_019429185.1 Vicingaceae bacterium | reverse complement strand
AAGAGGCTGAACTTTAAAGTTCAAATTCGAGGCATTCGAAGTTTTGAAAATCAGGAGTTTACTTTTGTAAATGACTGGTTTTTAAAACGAGAATAACGAAGAAGTTGGACTTTAAAGACAGACTCTATTTAATTCCAATTGTTGCGGTAAAAGTCTAAAACTCATTCGGTGGTAAGGTGTTGTGCCAAATTCTCGAATGGCATTTCTATGTGCTTTTGTAGGATATGCTTTGTTTTGACTCCAATTATAATTAGGAAATTCGTTGTGCATTTTTTGCACAAACTCATCTCGATAGGTTTTTGCTAAAATTGATGCTGCTGCAATAGACATGAATTTTCCATCACCTTTAATTATGCATTCATGCGGAATTTTTGGATAGGGTTTAAAACGATTTCCATCAATTAAAAGTAATTCAGGGGTGGTTGAAAGTTGTTTAATGGCTCGATGCATTGCTAAAAAAGAAGCATTTAAAATATTTATCTCATCAATTTCAAGGTTGTCAACAATTCCAATGGCAAAACAAAGTGCATCTCTTTCTATTTCAACACGAAGTAAATTTCTTTTTTTTTCAGAAAGTTGTTTGGAATCATTAAGAAGGTTGTTTTTGTAGTTTTTTGGTAAAACAACGGCAGCAGCAAAAACAGGTCCAGCCAAACAGCCTCTTCCAGCTTCGTCACAACCGGCTTCAAGTAATTTATTTTGAAATTTAGGTAGAAGCATAATGAATTTAAAATTTACGATTTAAAAAATTGGTTATAGTAAGTTTTTAATGGAAAAGTAATAAATCTGTGTAACAAATCTGCGAGAATTAACGAAATCTGTGGCAAAAAATAGTATCCTAAAAATAAATCAGAGGTTATTTTGTTGGATTTGGATTATTATCACTTCGTTTTGTATGCCACAGATTACTCAGATTTACACTCCCGATAGTTATCGGGATTTTTCACAGATTAATTTCTAAACACCACTTGTTTCCATTAAAACTTAGTTAAGTCAAAAAATTAAAAATAACCTCATAAACTCTAATTGGTGTGTCTTTAAAGTCAGCTTTTAATTTAGATTTTAAAAGTGGTATGTGTTTTTTCTAATATCTTAAAAGCGGCTTCATTTGTTGCTGCTCCAGCGTACGTTCTTAATACAGGTTCAGTTCCTGAAGCCCGTATCATAACCCATTCATCATTATCAAAGAAATATTTAAAACCATCAATCGTTTCAACTTTTCTAACCTCCAAATCTCCAAATGAAGTATATACGCCTTTTTCACAATTTGCTACTATTCTGTTTTTGTCATCCTCTTTTAAATGTAAATCAATACGCTCAAATTTGAAAGCCCCAACAATTTCATAAACTTCATCTATCAATTCATCCAATGTTTTGCCTGATTTTACCATGTATTCCCAAATTACAAAACCCATCCACAATCCATCTCTTTCAGGAATATGTCCTTTAATAGCAATTCCTCCCGATTCTTCACCACCAAGCAACACATCTTCTTCTAAAATAATTCCTGCAATATGCTTAAAACCAATTTTTACAACTTCATAAGCTAATCCATAATGTTCGCACATTTTTTTAATTTTCGGACTTAGTGAAAAAGAAATAACCACTTTTCCTGTTTGTTTTTTTTCTTCTACTAAATATTTAATTAGCAATAAAACAATGTGGTGCGAATCGATAAAAACACCTTTTCCATTATATAAACCAATTCTGTCAGCATCTCCATCGGTAGCTAAACCACAATCAATATGACCATCAGAAAGCTTAATCATTTCAGAAAATTCTAATAAATTTCTGTGGATAGGCTCTGGTGAAATGCCATTAAAACCAGGATTGTGTTCGCAATGCAAAAAATCAATGTCGGGCATTAATCTTCGCATCACGTCTTGTCCAGAACCATACATGGCATCAAAAGCAAAATTCATTTTTGAATTCCGAATGGCATCCATATCAAAATTGGCTTCAACGTGTTCTACATACATTGTTTCTAAGTCTATGTATTCAATAAATCCTGTTTTAACAAATGCTTCTACATTTAAACTATCAATATCAATAGTGTTTGTATCAGGAATTAAATCTTCTACTTCTTGAATTTCGATAGGCAACAAAGGACCTCCAAAAGCTCCTTTAAGTTTATATCCATTATAACTTGGAGGATTGTGAGATGCTGTAATAACTATTCCTAAAGCGTTTTTTCGTTGAGCACCTAAACTAATCATAGGTGTTGTAATTGGACCTTTAGCCAAATACACTTTTATTCCATTAAAGGCAAATACTTTAGCAGTAGTTTCAGCAAACAATTCACCATTAAATCGGCAATCGTGACCAACAACAACAGAAAGTGCATGTTTTTTCTTTTTTAACCACTCGGCTGCTCCAAGTGTAACTCTGGCTACATTATCAACAGTATATTCTTTACCAATTATAGCTCTCCAACCGTCTGTTCCAAATTTTATTTTTATCATAGTTTTAATTTTTTTATAGGCTTCAAATTTAATGTTAATAGTTATAAAATTAAAAGGATAGGTGTACTTTTATAAAAAAATAATAATAACACTAACTTAGTGTCTGTATTTAAAGTCGAGAGGCTGAACTATAATGTTCGAGTTCGAGGCTTTCGAAGTTTTGAAAATCAGGAGTTTACTTTCGTAAATGACTGGTTTTTAAAACGAGAATAACGAAGAACCGAGCGAAGTGAGTTCATGAACCGAACAAAGTGAGCTCACGAACCGAACATAGTGAGCTCACTCACACTTATAAAAAAAATAATCAGAAGTGGGTAATACCTATAAAAAAAATAAACAACAATGAGTAAAACCTTTAAAAACAATAGATACTTTGAATAAATCGGACATTATGGACAAACTCTAAGTACTTTTTTATCGAACTTCTGTGTTAAAAAATTAACTTATTCCATCATTTTTCATCACCTTTGTCAATTCTTTTTTTATTTATAATATGAATTTAATGAACAAATTAGTAGTATCGCTGTTAGCATTCGTTTTCATTTTAGGTTGTAAAACTACCGAAACAATTAATCTTCCTGAAAAGATTATTGAAATAGAAAATCCTAACAAAAAACCTGTTGAACGACCAGTTTACCAAGCTTCTTACACCAAAAAAGTAGATTTAATTCATACCAAATTAGCCGTTAGTTTTAATTGGGAAAAGGCAGAACTTTATGGTAAAGCCGATATTACATTACGCCCATATTTTTATGCTACCAATAAATTAGAATTGAATGCACGAGGTATGGATATTCATCAAGTAGCATTGGTTGAAAAGGACAATAAAAAACCCTTAGATTTTACTTACGACAGTTTGCTTATAACCATAGCATTAGATAAAATTTATACCAGAAATGATACTCTTACTATTTCTATTGATTATACTTCTAAACCTGAAGAATTGAAAACAGGTGGTAGTAATGCTATTTCTTCCGATAAAGGATTGTATTTCATCAATCCTAAAGGAGAAGAAAAAAATAAAATGCCTCAAATTTGGACACAGGGAGAAACAGAATCTAACTCTGTTTGGTTTCCAACTGTTGATGCTTCTAATCAAAAAATGACAAATGAAATTGCTATTACAGTAGCAGAAAAGTACGTAACACTTTCTAATGGAATTTTAACACATGCTGAATTAAATGGAGATGGTACTAGAACAGATTTTTGGGAAATGGATCAGCCTCATGCTCCCTATTTGGTTATGATGGCTGTTGGTGAATTTAAAATAGTGAAAGACAAATGGAAAAATATAGAAGTAAACTATTATGTAGAAGAAGAATTTGAACTTTATGCCAACGATATTTTTGGGCTAACACCCGAAATGTTGGAGTTCTATTCAACTGTTTTAGGAGTAGCTTATCCTTGGCAAAAATACCATCAAATCGTTGTGAGAGATTATGTTTCTGGAGCCATGGAAAATACTACAGGTGTTATTTTTGGTGATTTTGTTTATCAAACCAAAAGAGAATTAATTGATGGCAGCAATGCAGAAGATGTTATTGCTCACGAACTTTTTCACCATTGGTTTGGCGATTTGGTTACTTGCGAATCATGGTCAAATTTACCACTAAATGAATCCTTTGCAACCTATGGAGAGTTTTTATGGAATGAATATAAATATGGAAGTGATAAGGCTGCTCATGGATTACAACAAGATTTAAGTGGCTTTTTAGCACAAGAAAAACAAACCGGACCAAAAGACATGATACGTTTTGATTACAAGGATAAAGAAGATATGTTTGATGGACATAGTTATCAAAAAGGAGGAAGAATTTTGCACATGCTCAGAAAATATATGGGTGATGAAGCCTTTTTTGCTTCCTTGAAATTGTATTTAGAAGAAAATAAATATACCGATGTTGAAATGCATCAGTTGCGTTTGGCTTGCGAAAAAATTACGGGCGAAGATTTGAATTGGTTTTTCAATCAGTGGTTTTTTGCCAAAGGACATCCTGTTTTAGAAATCACTTATGAATACAATGATTCTACAAAAATTCAAAAGGTTATTGTTGAGCAAAAACAAAATTTTGATGAAGTGCCTTTATATAAATTACCATTTAAAATAGATATTTATGCCAATGGCAAAAAAACAACCAAAGAAGTGGTAGCAGATAAAGTAACGAATGTGTTTGAATTTGAAGTAAGTACAAAACCAGACTTAGTAAATGTTGATGCTGATAAAATGTTGCTTTGTGAAAAAACAGACATCCATAAATCTACAGAAGAATGGGCATTTTTATATCAACCAACAGCAAATTATGGAGCTTTAAAAATGAACTATTTAGATAGATATGAAGCCATCTCTAAATTACAAAAATCGAAAGAAGAAATTGCCATTACCACACTTATAAAAGCATTAAACGATGAATATGAAGGCATTAGAAATTATGCATTAGGAAGTATAAAAACAGCAGCTAACGCAAGGCCAACCGAAACGAAAGAAGCATTATTAAAACTTGCAAAAGAAGATGCGGATTCAAAAGTAAGAGGCAATGCTATTGCGGCATTGTCAAAATATTTTGCTGGTGAAGATGGTGTTGAAGATGTTTTCCTAAATGGCATTAACGAACAATCGTATTTTGTGATTGGAAAATCGTTGGCGGCAATTTCAACCACCAACGGAAAATTAGCAATGAAATATGCTAAAACCTTTGAAGAAGAAGATAATGCAGCATTAGTTGGAGCTGTTTCAGGAATATATGTTGAACATGGAACAGAAAAACAGTTGGATTATTTTATGAATAAAGCTGAAAAAATTGATGGTTTTGGTAAATATGGGTTTATGATGTCTTTCAATAGCTATTTGAAAAAGCAAGATAATACAACAGTGAGCAAAGGATTGGCTACAATAAAAAACATTGCTTTAAATGAAAAAATATGGTGGATACGTATGGTAGGAATAAATAGCTTGTCTGATTTAGACGGAATGTATGCCAACAGAATTCATATTGCAGAAGCAGATTTGAAAACAACCGAAGTTGGTTCCGAAAAAGAACAAAAACTCAGAAATGCTATAGAAGAAGATAAAAAATTGCAACAATCTATTACTAAAATTTTAGAAGAAGTAAAATCAAAAGAAGAAAACCCTCGTTTAAGGAGTATGTTAGGATTGAAAGGTTAACAGTTAAAATAAAAACTATGAAAAAATTAATTGCACTTGGACTTATTCTATTTTCTGGATATACTTATGCACAACAAGTAAAAGTTGAAAATGCTAAATATAAATTTATTAGCGGTGAAAAACATGCACTTAAAGTAAACATATTTACAGACGATATAAAAGATATTTTAAAAGCATTTCAAAAAGAATTGGAAAAAAATGTGGGAACAGTAACTGAACAAAAAAAAGAATTGATATTAGACAATGTTCAGATAAAAGCAATTACTGAAGATAAAATTGATGCGTATGTTGCTGTGAAAAAGACGAAAGACAATACCTCTGAGTTATATATTTCTTTTGAAATTAACAATGAAATTATAGAACCTAAATCAAAAGCTTATAAAAAAGCAGAACAATTCATGGAAAAACTATCTAAGGATATTTCTATAGTAGTGATAGAAAAAGAATTAGAAAAAGAAGAAAAAGCACTGAAAAAGTTGGAAGATAAAATAAAAGATTTGGAAGATAAAAATAAAAAACTAGAACAAGATTCAAAAGATCGTGAAGAAGATATAAAGAAAAATAAAAATAAGTTGAAAGAAGTTTCGGATGAGCTAAAAGAGGTGAACAAAAAAATGAATAGCGGTAAAGGAAAAATGGATAAACTGGCTAAAGACAAAGAAAAATTGGATAAAGATCACGAAAAACTTACTGATAAAATGAGTAAAGACGAAAAGAAAATTAAAGACAATAAAAAGGATATAGAATCAAATAATAACGATATAGATAAATTAAAAAATGACGTAAAAAAACAAGAAAAAGTGGTAAGCGATGTAACCGATAAGCTAAAAGCAGTTAAATAAAAGCTAAACCTCTAAGGTTTCCAAAACCTTGGAGGTTTGAAAAAAGCAGTTAAATAAAAGCTAAACCTCCAAGGTTTCCAAAACCTTGGAGGTTTGAATGGATGTTTTTGGAGGTTTGAATGGATGTGACTATTTTATTGATTATTTGATGAGTAGTAACAAATAAAGAATTTAGATTTTTTTATGTTTTTTTATCATTTCACTTCTGAAAGAATACTGTATATTTGTTTTTTTAAACGTAACAAACATGGAAAATCAAGAAATAAATAATGATTTCGCTTTTGACAAACAAAACTATAAACTAATCGTTTTTGGTGTTGCCACTATAGTGATTGGGTATGTTTTAATGATAGGAGGAGGCTCTGAAGATCCAAATGAATTTAGCTACGAGTTATTTTCAGTAACAAGAATTTACGTTGCTCCTTTATTAATTTTAGTAGGTTTAGGTGTTGTAGGTTGGGGAATAATGAAGAAAGTAAAATGATGTAACAATGTGAAGAGCTAGAAATATCTTCTAACTTCGGTCTTCTAACTTAAAAAGAATGTCAATTTTTCAAGCAATTATTTTAGCCATAATAGAAGGGTTAACAGAGTTTTTACCAGTATCTTCAACAGGACACATGATTATTACATCTTCCTTGATGGGGATAGCACAAGATAATTTCACAAAAACCTTTACCATTGCCATTCAATTTGGAACTATTCTATCTGTAGTTGTGCTGTATTGGAAACGATTTTTTCAAACCGTAAATTTTTATTTTAAATTATTGGTAGGGTTTCTTCCTGCTGCTTTTTTTGGCTTTTTGCTCGATGATTACATTGATGCATTGCTTGAAAATGTGTTGGTAGTTGCTACAACACTCTTATTAGGAGGAATTGTTTTGGTTTTTGTAGATAAATGGTTCAAAAAAACTGAAGTTGAAGGAACTTCCGAAGTTTCTTATCAAACAGCACTAAAAATTGGATTTTTTCAATGTATTGCAATGATTCCTGGCGTTTCTCGTTCTGCAGCAACCATTATTGGAGGATTAACTCAAAAAATGAACAGAAAAGCCGCAGCTGAATTTTCTTTTTTTTTAGCAATTCCAACCATGTTTGCCGCAACAGCTTATAAATTACTAAAATTTTTTAAAGAAGGAAATGGTTTTGAAGCCAATGAAATTACTTTGCTTTTAATAGGAAATGCGGTAGGATTTGTAGTTGCAATTATTGCCATTAAAGCGTTTATTAGTTTTTTAACAAAATACGGATTTAAACTTTTTGGTTATTATCGTATTGTAGTTGGGTTGTTAATTCTAATACTCTATTTTTCTGGGATAGAGCTTACTATTCTATAATAGATATTAAATGCAAGAACTTCAGCAAAAGTATTTGAATGGTCAATATTTACTTGTAAATAAGCCCATAGGCTGGACTTCTTTTGATGTTGTTAGAAAAATCAATTACTTATTAAAAAATCAACTGCAAATTAAAAAAATAAAAGTTGGTCATGCCGGAACTTTAGACCCTTTAGCAACAGGTTTATTGATTGTTTGTACAGGAAAATTCACCAAAAAAATTGATGAAATTCAGGCACAAAAAAAAGAATATACAGGAATAATTACACTTGGAGCAAGCACCCCATCCTTCGATTTAGAAAAAGCTTTTGATGCTTTTTTTGAAACCAATCACATTACTGATGAAATGATAATTGAAGCTGCAACAACTTTTTTAGGAACACAAGAACAAACTGCTCCCATACATTCCGCCAAGAAAATTGATGGCAAAAGAGCTTATGAATTAGCTAGAGCAGGAGAAGAGGTAGTTATTAAAAAAAATACAGTTGTTATTGATGAATTTGAAATCACAAAAATAGAACGAAATAAACTTGTTTTTTCAGCTGATAAATTAATTGATGACAGTGAATCAAAAATAAATCAAGAAGAACCATACAACAATGGAATTCACATATATTTTAGAGTAATATGTAGCAAAGGCACTTACATTCGTTCTATTGCACGAGATTTAGGTTTAAAATTGAATTCCGGAGGACATTTATCGCAATTAACAAGAACAAGAATTGGTTCTTTTTTTCTTGATAATGCTAAACAAATTTCAGAAATATCATTTGTTTAAGTTTTTTGTAGCTACTTTTTTCATAATTTTATAGTTTATGAGGTATTTCTTCTATTTACTATTTGTTTTATCTTTCACTTTCTGCACACCTAAAGGTCCGCAAACATTTTCCAGTCCTTTTATTGGCAAAACAAAAGCCGAATTAATTTCAAGTAAAGGCTCTCCAACTCAAATTAAAATTTATGATAAATCGGAAATTTATATCTATAAATCCAAAGAAGAATATTATGGAAAAAAACAACCCATTTCAAAAAATGGAGAAGTTGTAAAACCCAAAAAAACATCCATAATAGAATATATTTATTACATCAACGACAAAGAAATTATTTACAAATATCAAGTTTGGAAAAAAGTTAAGAAATAAAAAACCCCAACAGATTATTTAAAATCTATTGGGGTTAGTTTTTTCTTTATAGTTAACTATTTTGTAACTATAATTTTATTGTTGTGAAGCACTTTTCCAGAAACCCTATCTCTGATGGTGTAGAAATAAATTCCAGCATTAAATCTAGAAACATCAATAGCTTGTTTAGAAGTATTAAATGTAATGGTTTTAATGGTTTTTCCGGTAATATCCATAATTGAAATTTCACTGTTGTTAGCTATATTAGTAGCAAATGTAACCACGTCTTTTGCTGGATTTGGATAAACATTAAAATCAGATGTAGCTTTTAATTCACTAATACCAACAGTTGGTGAACTTTTTTGCCAAGAAACTCTATTTACAGTTCCGCTATTATCATAATCTATTTCTAACAATGGAAATTTTGATGCTGCATTATCTGTCCACCAACGAGCTGTGTTGGTTGTGTCAAAAGCAATAGGTTCAACTCCAATTAAAGCTGCTGTAAATGGATCAATGATAGACCAAGTTCCACTTTGTAATATCCAAGTTGTATCAACAGTAGTTTCATTTACGTTTTGTCTTAAAGAAGCAAAAGTACCAAGAGGAGTTGTTAAATTACCCCAAGCATCAATAATACTGCTTGTAGTTGCTCCTCTAGTTATCCTTGCAGAGTCAATACCTCCTTGTCCAATAAATACTTGAGCAATTTGCCCACTCCAAGAACCACTAAAAGTTGTTCCCATAGTTGAAGGAAAAGTAATAATTGTTGCTGCAAAATCCATTTCTATTTGTTGAGCTTGTTGAATTATTGTTTGTCCTACAACAAAAAGACCTGCTGAACTTTTATTTAAAAATTGCCAAACATCTGGCTGATTTGAAACGGTTAAGCCCATGTTTGCTGTGGGAAAACTTGCTGCTCCAGGAAATGATGCTGGATTTGAAAAAGTCAAGGTGTCAATATAATCTTGGTTCATTGATGTGTAATTCCAAGTTTGATTTGCACCACTAGATCCAATTGTTATTGCTCCAGGAATGGTGTCAACAGCTTGTTCAACAGACATTCCAACATTAACTATGTGTGTGCTGTTTAAGGTTATTTGAGCATGAAGAGCAATTGCTCCAACACTCAATAATGATGCTAAAGAGAGTAATTTTTTTTTCATAATTTTTTATTTTTAGGTTAATTAACCTCACAAATATATAACATAGTGTGTTAAAAAACAAATTCTTAGGTGTTAAAAATGTTTAAAGTCAATTTAATAACTTACAATTCCATACTTTTGCATCTATGAGTACGATTAGACAAAATAAAGTTGCCAAACTTTTACAAAAAGAACTAAGCAACATTCTTCAATTAAATACGAATGAATGGTTTCCCGGAACAATGGTAAGTGTTACCATAATTCGTATTTCACCTGATTTGAGTTTTGCTAAAGTATATTTAAGTATTTTCGGAAAAATAGAGCCTAAAGAAGGAATCCGGTTAGCAAACAGCCGTGTGAGTGAAGTTAGAGGTGCATTAGGGAAAATTGTTGGAAAACAACTTAGAATCACTCCTGAGCTTGCTTTTTATTTAGATGATTCTATTGATTATGTGGAAGAAATAGAAGAATTACTTAAAAAATAAGCAATCTATTTTTTAATACACCCTTCCACTTCTCCAGCTATCTACAGCTCTGAACCAACTGCTTTTAAAAATAGGTGAGCGACTTAATACATAATCGTTTCCTGTGATAGGATTGTTTACTTTATGAAAAACAAAACTCATAGACATCATGTTGTTTTCTTCTCCATATATCCAGTTTTCGTAATTGTTGTTTTTATAGACAATATTTGGAATACCATAAATAATGTATATAATTCCTCTGTCTGTTTTCCAGCCTTCCATATATGAGGTGAAATAATTATTAGCACTTTCAACACGTTTAAAATATTCTCGGATAAGTGTTCTTGCCCTATCATTACTTCCAGCAATTTCTCTCCAAAATTTATCCATATCATTTTTTTGATTTTCACTATCTAATAATAAATCATATTCTTTTTTTGTTGAAATATAGCGCATCGGAGGAACCATATTTTCAACGGTTTTTATTTTAGGAAAATTTTCTTGAAAATTAAAAAGCGTTGGTCCTGAAGTTGAATTTTGAGGTTTTACACTATACAAACCTTTTCCTGATATCTGGTAGGAAACTTGAAAAAGTGAATCAAAAGTTAATTCCTCTGTAAATTCAGGAGAAAAACTTTGTTGTTCCTGAGGTGTTTCGTCTGATGAAAAAGGAGGTCTTGCTATTGGAAAATTTGATTTATAATATTTTAAAATCAGCACAGAATCAGGAATGGAACTGTTTTTTTGAATGATAAAATAGTCATTCGTATTAAAATGATTTTTAAAGATAACATTGTTGTTGGTATCCAACACTAAATAATTTTGGATGTTGTAGTTGTCTTTTCGATTGATAAGTACCGTTTTTCTGATGAATTGATCACGATTTACATCATTAAAAGTTATTTTTAAGGAGTAAGATTTTAGCGTTTGTGTGTTGAATTTTATTACACCATCCAGGTATTTTTTTTGTTTGTTATCTCCATAATCTTTAAAACTAACCGAAGCAGTGTCTATTACTGCTTTTAGTTCTTCATCGGTTAATTCATATTGAATAAGTACATTAGCACTAAACGTAGAATCTTCACGTTTTTTAGTATAAAGCACATCAGCTGAATTTATTCTAAAATGAAGCTCAGAAATACTATCGTTTTTATGGAAAACAATAATTTCAGGATCTATTAAATTTAACCCTGGCATATAAATACCAGCAACATTTTTGTTGGATGTTTTTTGAGAAGAGGAACAGCTAACAATAATTAAAAAAGATAGTATTGCTATAAATAAATTATATTTCTTCATCTTCATTTTCATTTTTTATTAATAGGTTTTCGGGAAGTTGTTTTTTTGTTTTTATGCCTAATTTTTCTAATTTTTGGGTTGCGTCAATAAGGTTTCCTTTGCCCGATTTTAGTTTGTTATATGCTTTATCATAAGCATCGTTCGAGAGTTCTATCCCTTTTTTTATACGTTCTAAATCTTCTAAAAAACTCACAAATTTACTATGAAGAGCTCCAGCTTGACGAGCAATTTCTAATGCATTTTTTGTTTGTTTTTCTTGTTTCCACAAGGAAGCAACTGTTCGCAAAGTTGCCAATAGTGTGGAAGGAGTAACAATTACTACTTTTCTATCCCAAGCATATTGATACAATTCATTGTCTGCCCTCAACGCCAATCCAAAAGAAGATTCTATAGGCATAAAAAGCAATACAAAATCGGGAGTATCCATCCCTTTTGCAGTGATGTAGTGTTTTTCACTCAATCCTTTGATGTGATTTTTTACGGAAAGAACATGGTTTTTTAAATGACTTTGAATTTCCTCTTCTACTTCACTATTTATGTAGTTTTGATAGGCTATTAAGGAAACTTTTGCATCAATAATGATGTGTTTGTTTTCGGGTAAGTTAATGATTACATCGGGCTGCACTCTATTTCCTTCTTCTGCTGTGGTGCTATATTGGGTAGAATATTCTTCATCTTTTATTAATCCTGAACTTTCCAACACTTTTTCAAGAATAAGTTCTCCCCAATTGCCTTGAGCTTTGTTGTCTCCTTTCAGTGCCTTTGTGAGGTTTTGAGCTTCTTCGCTCATTTGAATATTGAGTTTTTCGAGCGATTTTATTTGTTCAATTAAAGAAGTTCGTTCTTTAAATTCTTTTTCGTAGTTGTTATCTACTTTTTGCTCAAATTGCTTGATGTTTTCTTTAAGGGGATTTAGAATTTCGCTCAATCGTTTTTCGTTGGTTTCAGCAAATTCCGAAGCATTTTGTTTGAGCAGTTTATTGGCAATTAAAGAAAATTCTGAGGTAAATTTTTCTTGCAATTGTTCTAATTCTCCTTTGTGTTCTTTGAGCTTAGCTTCTATGTTTTGATTGGCATTTTCCAGACGAGCATTATCGGAAAGTAGTTTGTTTTTTTCATTTTCCAAGGCGATGAATTTTTCTTCTTGAGCTTTAAAAACTTCTCGAGAAGTTTCTATTCGTCCGTTTAATGCACCATTTTCTGTGCTTAAAGCAGTGATTTTTTGTTGAAGTTCGTCAACAACATTTTTATCAATGCCATTTCCGGCTTGGTTTTTTTTATACAAAAATCCAACAACAAAACCCAACACAAGCCCAATAAATAATAAGATGATAGAGATTAAATCCATTTAATTTTTTTTGTATAAAATTAGGAAAAATCTACTAATGCTATTCTTATTGAAACAAACTTCTTTAGAAGACAAGGTGTTTAGGGGTAAATACTTTTTTCTACCAAACCACCACCTCGTCCTCAATATCTTGTTGTTTTTCAGGGAACTGAATCAAAAATATAGCTTTTTGCTTGTTAGCTTTGTCGCAATCTTCTTTGGTGATAGCACATTTTTTTAGCAATGCTAAAGTAAGTCCCAAGTTGGCTTTAAAATCATCTGGACGAGCTTTTGTTGCTAATTCAAATTGGTAAATGGCATTATGAAATTCGTTATTTTTTAATCTGTTGTAACCATCATTAATATAAAAATAAAATTGTTTGCTGCTTTCCTTTTCGGCTTCAACATCTATTACTACTACTTTTGGAGTGGGAGTAAAAAACAAATAATTTACCGACCAACCTAAAACTACAAAAACGCTCACTAAAACAGTAACAATAATGGTGTTGTTGCGTTTTCGTTCGAGGAAAAATTCTGCTCTAATTTGCTTTTTTATCCGCTCTAGCTCAAATGGGCTAATTTTTTTATCTACAAACTTTAACTTATAATTGAGTTTTCTTTCTTCATATTTTTTGAGTTGAGTAAACGCAGATTCCTTCCTAAGCAACGCATTGTTGTACTTAATAGTTTGCATCATTTGTGATACTGCGAAACTCATTTTTTATTTGCTGTGTTGATTTTTAAAAATAACTCCCCTAACTTTTTAATTTTTCTTCTCTAAAAGAGATTTTTCAATTTCATAAATTCTATCTATGTATTCATTTTCTTTATTGGCTAATCTCTTAGACAAACTATGAACATTTTCTATACAAAAGATAGATTCTCTAAATAAAATGTTATCAATAGGCTTAATTAATTGTAAAATGTAAGCTTCTGGAATTAATCCATTAAAACCTTCAAAACCTTTACGATTAACACTACCATGAGTTAGACCAAAGTGTTCTGTTGTATCTATTTTTATCATTTCAAATGTATTTAAAGTGTCCCAAATTGGCTCATCATTGGAATAAGACCCAAGAAATACAATATGCTCATCAGGTGAATAATACGATAAATTAACAAGAAATAAATCCCAACTAACAAAAATGCCATATGTGCTATAGTCATTTGCAAATGAACGAACAGAACTAACATAACCATAACCATCATCTGGCAAAGAATCTAATTTTACTTTAGCATCAAGAATTAACTGAGCTTGATGTTTCCTTAAGTCATTTAACTTCTTAAGTTCATCTTTATCACATGCCTCATTATTTTCATAACGTTTTTTATATGCCTCAAATAATTCAATAATAACAAGGCTATGATTCTCCACTAAAGGGTAATAAATATTCCTAATTTTTTTTAAATACTTATCTGATTCAGAATCATCTTTTTTTGATTCACAACTTGAAAAAAATGAAAAAGTAATAAGTAAAAAAGCTAAATAACTAGTTATTTTAATTACATATTTCATCACAACTTCCCTTTTTTAATGCTTTCTACTACTTCTGGGTCGAGGAGGGTACTGGTGTCACCTAAGTTGGAGGTGTCGCCTTCGGCAATTTTTCGTAAAATCCTACGCATAATTTTCCCGGAACGAGTTTTAGGCAAGTCTTTTACTATCTGTATTTTATCGGGCTTGGCAATAGCTCCAATTTCTTTGGTTACCAACTCCAACAGTTCTTTGCGGAGTTCGTTCTCATCTACTTCTTTCGCACAAATTACATAAGCATAAATGCCTTGTCCTTTAATATCATGCGGATAACCCACTACCGCTGTTTCCACCACACATTCGTGCGTGTCTAACGCATCTTCTACTTCAGCAGTCCCCATGCGATGTCCCGAAACATTAATTACATCATCTACTCTGCCTGTAATTCTATACATTCCATCAGCATCTCTGCGGCAACCATCGCCTGTAAAATACTTGTTTTCGTAAGTAGAAAAATAGGTTTGTTTACATCTTTCGTGGTCATTGTAAATGGTTCTCAACATTGAGGGCCAAGGAAATTTAATACACAAATTACCTTCTGTTTCTGTTTCGGTCAATTCGTTGCCATCCGCATCCACAATACACGGCTGAATTCCCGGTAAGGGATAGGTGGCATAAGAAGGTTTTAAGGGCGTTAAATTCCCCAACGGAGAAATCATAATTCCACCTGTTTCGGTTTGCCACCACGTATCTACAATAGGGCATTTTCCTTTACCAATATACTCGTGATACCATTCCCACGCTTCATCGTTTATGGGTTCTCCTACGCTTCCCAATACTTTTAATGACGATAAATCGTGTTGGTGTACAAAATTAATATCACTTGCCATTAAAGCCCTGATGGCAGTTGGTGCAGTATAGAAAATGTTTATTTTGTGTTTTGCCACTATCTCCCAAAACCTACCTGCATCTGGCCAAGTAGGGATACCTTCAAACATTACTGTAGTTGCTCCTGCCAACAAAGGCCCATAGACAATGTAGGAATGTCCAGTTATCCAACCAATATCGGCTGTACACCAATAAACAGCCCCCTCCTCATACTGAAAAACATTTTGAAACGAGTATTGAGCATACACCATATAACCGCCTGTGGTATGTAAAATTCCTTTTGGCTGCCCGGTAGAACCCGAAGTGTAAAGAATAAACAACGGATCTTCCGCATCCATTACCTCAGCAGGGCAATTGGTAGTTACTTTAGCCATTTCATCGAGCCACCATTTGTCTATTTTGTCATTAAAAGCAACTTCAGCTCCTGTTCTTTTCAACACAATGTTGGTTGTTACCGAAGTGCATTGTTGCAAGGCTTCATCCACCACCGCTTTTATAGGAATAGTTTTAGACCCGCGATAAGACTCATCCGAACAAATAACAATATTACACTGAGCGTCATTTATTCTATCGGCAAGTGCTTTAGCAGAAAAACCCGCAAACACTACCGAATGTATCGCTCCAATTCTAGCGCAAGCCAACGTAGCAATAGCCAATTCTGGAACCATAGGCATATACAAACAAATTCTATCGCCTTTTTTGGCTCCATTGTTTTTCAACACATTGGCAAACGCACTTACTTTTTCGTGTAATTCTTTGTAAGTAATTTTCACAACTTTTTCTTTAGGATTATTAGGTTCCCAAAGAATAGCTGTTTTATTGGGTTGCGTTGCCAAATGCCTATCCAAACAGTTTTCGGTAATATTCAATTTGCCATTTACAAACCATTTTATAGAAGGCGTTTTAAATTCCCATTCTAGGGTTTTGTCCCATTTTTTTCGCCACTGAAAAGTAGATGCAATTTCATCCCAAAAGGCTTCAGGGTTTTCTATACTTTTTTGATATTGTTGTTGATATGCTGCGAAAGAGTTTATTTTTAGTGTCATAAGTAAATCGAATTTATTGATGTTTAAAATTAGAAAAATATTTTAAACATCAACCCTCTTTACTTAAATATTACTTCAATCGTTTTTCCAGTATTGAGGTTTTAAATCCTCACTTGTTCGTTGAAACCAATAATCTTGGTTAGCTATTTTACCGTCAAGGGTTTTTAATTTGCGTTCAAAAATTGTTATGGTTGGGTTAAACGTCATGTCAGTAACACCAACCGTATAAAGTTGTGGGTCTTCTGGTGTTTTTGGTGCTGGTTCATCTATCACCACTTCCAAGCCATTGTGTTCCAATAGTTTTTTTAAAAAATCTTTTCTGTTGGCATCAACATTTTTTTCGATAAAGGTTACCCTTGTTTCGCCTATGCTTCCAAATGAATGTTTTCCGTCTAATGTTGCCATATCTTATTGGTTTAAAAATCCATTTAATTCAAAAATGTAATCGTACAATGGGCTATATAATCCTAAAACAAAAATACCTATTACCGAAACAATTAATCCCAACCTCATATAAATTTTGCTGTTAAAAAATGGTATAGGATTATCGTTTTTACGAATAAACATGGCACGCACTACCAACAAATAATAGTAAAGTGAAATAGTAGCATTTGCAGCAGCTATAAATACCAACAAATAATAGCCTTCGCTTGCGGCAGAGGTAAACAAGAAAAATTTACCAAAAAATCCAGCTACAGGAGGTATTCCAGCCAATGAAAACAAAGCCAACATCATTACTAAACTAAGTTTAGGGTTGGTTCGATACAAACCATTATAGTCGTCCATGTTTTCTTTACCTGTTTGTAACGAAATGGCTTGAACCACACCAAAAGCAGCCAAGTTGGAGAAAATATACACCAATACAAAATAAATGGCAGTGGTTGCTCCTAACTGAGTTCCTGAAATGATTCCCAATAAAATAAACCCAGCTTGAGCAATGGATGAAAATGCTAAAAACCGTTTCATGTTTTGTTGGCGTAGGGCAAACAAATTACCAATCACCATAGTGGCAATGGTTAATCCATAAATCATATTTTCCCAAATATGCATCAATGGTTTTAAAACGGTAAACAATAAAATCATTAAGATAAATACTGCTGCACCTTTTGAGATTACTGAAAGATAAGAAGAAACACTAATTGGAGCTCCTTCATACACATCAGCTGTCCAAAAATGGAAAGGAACGATGGAAATTTTAAATGCCAACCCCGAGAAGAAAAGTACAAACCCTAAAATAGTTAAGTTGCTTGCCGTGATGGTTGTAATATCAGCAAAGAAAATAGAGCCAGAGGTGGCATAAAGCAAACTAACGCCAAACAAAGCTGTTCCTGAAGCCAATGCAGCAGAAAGAATAAATTTTATACCCGATTCGCTGGAAATTCTTTTGGAGGTTTCGTAAGCTGCCAAAGCTGCAACTGGTAAAGTACCTAGTTCTAAACCAATGTAAAACATTAAAAAATCGCCTGCAGAAATCATAAAATACATACCCAACAACGATGAAAACAACAGAATAAAAAACTCACTACCTTTGTTTTCATTCACTACTTTCTCTTGAATCCAATCTGCCGATTGAAGCAATACAATTAAAACGCCCACATTTAAAACATTTTTAAAAAAGTACACCAATTTGGTGGTTTGAAACGAGCCTCCAAATAGGCTTCCTTCACTCAACTCCACAAAACCAAGAATGGTGTGTATTCCAAATAAAAAGATAGCAAAGTGAACAATGCTGCTTTTTTTGTCGTTTGGAATAAAAATTTCGGCAATGATTAGCAACAACACTATTGACAATAGCATTATTTCTTGCCTCATTAATAAAAAATTACTTATATCCATTTTCTTTTTTTTCTTTTTTTTGACAAGGGGTCATGACCCCTTGTTACTGCTAAATTATACTACTACTTGACAAGGGAACATACACCCTTGTTGCTATTGCATAAAAAGTTTTATACTATCCATTACCATATCACTAATCCAAAGTGGTGCAACACCCATACCTACGACAGGAATTAACAATAATAAAATACCCGTTTTTTCAAACCATGTAGTTTTTGGTAAATCCAAATATTCGGGATTGGTTACTTTTCCCATCAGCATAATTCCAACTACCCGTAAGGTATAAACTGCTGTTACTACAATTGCCGATACCGAAACAATGGTTGCTATTCGGTAAAATAGTTGCTCGTTTTGAAAAGCCCCAACAAATATGTTCATCTCAGCCACAAAACCGCTAAATCCAGGTAACCCTAACGATGCCATACCTGCCACTACATAAATAACCGAAATAAATGGAATTACTTTTAATAATCCTCCTAATTTGGTGATGTCTCTGGTGTGTGTTCGTCCGTAAATCATACCAATTAAAGCAAAGAAAAGTGCGGTCATTAATCCATGTGATAAGGATTGCAAAATTGCTCCATTGTATGCCGTTTTGTTGAACATTAACAACGCAAACAATACCATACCTAAATGGCTAACAGATGAATAAGCATTGATGTATTTTAAATCGGTTTGACGTAATGCTCCAAATGCTCCGTAAATAACTCCAGTTGCTGATAAAATAATAAAGAACCACGACCAATCCATTGCTCCTTCGGGCATCAAAAATAGGGCTACCCTAAAAATACCGTAACCTCCTAATTTCATTAAAACTCCTGCATGCAACATTGATACTGCGGTTGGTGCTGAAGCATGACCATCGGGCGACCAAGTATGAAAAGGAAATAAAGCTCCCAATACTGCAAAACCTACAAAAGTTAAAGGAAAGAATAGTTTTTGGGCTTCAAATGGGATGTTCACTTTGGCAATTTCCAAAATGTTAAAAGTCAATTCCCCTCCATCTGCATTTGAATTAAAATAAATCCCTAAAACACCTACTAACAATACTGACGAAGCTCCCATTAACATCAATGTTAATTTCATGGCTGAATATTCTTTTGGACCTGTTCCCCAAATACCAATTAGCAAATACATTGGAATTACCGCAATTTCGTAAAAAACAAACATGGTAAACAAATCTAAGGAGATAAAAAATCCATAAACTCCGGTTGATAATACCAATAAGGAAATGAAAAATTCTTTTGGTAAATCATCTACTTTCCATGAAATAAATACTCCCGCTAATACCACGATGGTGGTTAACAATAATAAAGCTACCGAAATACCATCAACCCCAATAGCATAATGAATATTAAAATTTTGAAACCATAAAATATCTCTTGTAAAAAGCATTACACTGTCGTTAATAGCTCTTTCTCTAAAATAAGCAAAAACCAAATTGATAGCCATTCCAAGCTGAATAATACTGCCCACCATACTCACTATACGAACTTGTGCTAAACCTTTAGTAAGCAATAATCCTAAAATAGTTAGGACTGGTACAACGACAAAGAGTGATAAAATATCCATAATCTTTAAATTTCAAATTCCAAAAAACAAATAACAAACTACAAAACTGAAGGTTTTGTTTTTTCAATAATTGCTGAAAATATTTTTTTTAATTCTGTTGCTTCTTGAATTAATTTTTCAGCTATTTTATCGTTTGATAATGTATTTGTTTCTTTTATTAATTTTAGCCAATAAATACTTTCTTTGGCTTCCTTTCTACTAATTTTAACCCTAAAAACAAAGTCTTTTTAACTAAAAGACTCATTCCCTTCAATATAATTTGCTCCTATAGAACCAGACGAACGAACAACTTGTTTAGCATCTTCAATATTTGCAATAGTTCTCTCTAAAGACTTAATAAATAAACGAACCTCTTTTGCAAATTGAAATGTTCTTTCCTCTAAATCGTAGCGTTTATTTACTGTATCTTGAGTCATTAATTTCTCTTTTGTTATTTGTTATTTGTTATTTGTTATTTGTTATTTCCACATATAAATAAACACCATTGTTATAACAACTATTCCTCCAACAAAAAAGAGTGCATAATCCTGAACTCTTCCTGATTGAAGACCTTTTATTTTTTGGGATAATAACACCGTTTTATTTCCAATGCCTTCCATGGTTCCGTCAACAATTTTTTTATCGAATTTGGCAATTGGTGCAGCAATTAAATTGAAAATGATTTTTTTGGTAACAAAAAGATAAATTTCATCGAAATAAAATTTGTTGCTTGTCCATTTGTAAAATACACCAAAAAAGTTGGCGAATTTTTGTGCTAAATCGTTTTCTTTTTTATAAAAAATCCACGAAAGTATTATGCCAACTGCTCCAACGCCAACAGCTACTGCTGCTAATGGATAGTTAAGGTGTGCTTCAAAACCCATTCTGTCGGCAGTTACAAACTCGCTAAAAGGAATAAACCCTACTGTAATACTTAAAAAAGCTAAAATCATTAATGGAATACTCATCGACATAGGTGATTCATGTGGAGTATGGTCGTACTTGGTATCTTTACTCCAAAATATGCCAAAATAAAGTCTAAACATGTAAAACGCAGTTAACCCTGCAACTAAAAGCCCCACATAATAAATTAACTTGTCGTGATGGAAGGCAGCTACTAAAATTTCGTCTTTACTCCAAAACCCAGCAAAAGGTGGAACACCTGCAATAGCCAATGCGGCAATTAAAAAAGTAATATTAGTGATGGGCATATATTTACGTAAACCTCCCATGTCTTTTAGTTCGTTGCTATGAACCGCATGAATTACTGAACCTGCACACAGGAATAATAAGGCTTTAAACATAGCGTGGGTAAACAAATGGAACATGGATGCCATATAACCAACTCCCTCGTGACCACCGTAGCCAGAAACACCAAGAGCAAACATCATGTAACCAATTTGCGACATGGTAGAAAATGCCAATACTCGTTTTATATCTGTTTGTGTGATGGCAATTACCGCAGCAAATAAGGAGGAAAAAGCTCCAACATAAGCTACAATATGTAAGGCAAAACCATCGTCAACAAAATAATACATGGGGAATAATCGGGCAACCAAATAACAACCAGCAACTACCATTGTTGCTGCGTGGATTAATGCAGAAACCGGTGTTGGTCCTTCCATTGCATCGGGCAACCATATATGTAGTGGAAACATGGCTGATTTACCCGCACCACCAACAAAAATTAAAATTAAAGCCCAAGTAATTACTGACATACCCATAAATGAAGTGGCTGCCCAGCTTAATATGGCATTTCCTTCAGGGTTGTTTAAATCAATAAAATCGTATGTTCCAGTATAATATCCAATAATTAAAATCCCAATAAGAAACCCTAAATCGGCAAAACGAGTTACAATAAACGCTTTTTTAGATGCAGCTATTGCTGATGATTTGGTGTAATAATATCCAATTAAAAGATAAGAGGAAACTCCCACCAATTCCCAAAAAATATAGATTTGAAACAAGTTAGTTGCCAAAACTAATCCAAACATGGAGAAAGAAAACAGCGATAAATAAGCGAAAAATTTGGTAAATCCTTCATCACCTTTCATGTAACCATTACTGTAGATGTGTACCATTAAAGAGATGGTTGATACCACCACTAACATCATTACCGAAATAGGGTCAATTAAAATTCCCATATCAATGTGTAAGGTGTCAGTAAAATTCATCCACGTGGTTTTTTCAACAAATGTTTGAAAAACACCATCTACTTTTCCATAAATAAAAAAGTATTGATAGGCTGCATAAAAAGATAAAATAGTAGAACTTAACAACCCTCCAACACCGATAAGACCAGAAACAGCAGGTTTAATTTTATGGCTAAAAATACCCAACAGTAAAAAAACCGCCAGTGGAATTAATGGGACTAATATGATATAATTGATGTTCATCTTTGATTTACGATTTTGGATTTACGATTTTTGTTATTTGTTATTTGTTATTTATCCCTTAATACTTCATTACTTCTGTGTCTTTAACCTCAACCGAGCTAATTAGTCGGTACAAGTTAATGATGATTGCAATTGCTAAAGCCGTTTCTGCGGCAGCAACAGCAATAATAAAAACGGAAAAGAAAACTCCTTGCAATACCTCAGGAAATAAATATTTGTTAATCACCACAAAATTTACAACGGAAGAATTTAAAATTAACTCCACCGAAATTAACATGGATATTAAGTTGGTTCGGGTAATAAATCCGTACACACCAATAAAAAACAGTATGGATGTTAAGGTAAGGATTTCGTATATGCTAACTCCAGCAATCATATTTAGAAGTTTAAGGTTTGAGGTTTGAGGTTTGAGATTTTTTCATTTTATTTTTTCATTTTTATTCTTCCGACTTCGGACTTCCAACTTCGGACTTTTTTGTTCCTTTTGCAATTACAATAGCTCCAATCATTGCTGCGAGCAACAACACACTAATTACTTCGAATGGCAAAATAAATCCACCTGCTTTGTAGCTTAAAAACCCTTTCCCAATTTCATTAATTGTTGTTGAGTTTGAGTTTTCAATCACATTAAATGGATGCGAATAAATAGTGGCTAAAAAAATGCCTAACCCTGCTAAACAAACAATTGCTGTGATTATTTTTTTAAGCAACTTAGCAACCTCCAGTTCCATTTCGATGTGATGAATTAAGAGTACTGAAAAAATCATTAAAACAATAATACCACCGGCATAAACGGTGAGTTGGATGGCTGCTAAAAAATTATAATCAATTAAAAAATAAATTCCTGCAATGCCTATTAATACAAACAGAAGATATACCACTGAGCGAAGCATTTTACGACTGCTCACTGAAGCTACCGCAAACACAATCATGATGATTGCTAAAATGTAAAATAGTATTTTTTCCATTCTTTTATTTCTTGTTTTATTACTTATAAATATCACCCACCTTAGTCCTCCCTCAAGGGAGGAAATTTTCCTCCTTCGGAGGGGTTGGGGAGGCTTTTATTCCTCTACTCCCTTCATTAACTTAGAACCTGGTTTATTTAAAACCCTGTCCAAATATTTTCTATCATACACAGAATTTTCGAAGTTTTGCCCCCATTTTATTGCATCGGTCGGACAAGCTTCAATACATAAACCACACATGGTACACATTCCTAAATGATAAATGTGTTTGTCAATCATTTTTTTCTTTTTTCCTGATTCTTCATCCAATTGCCTGTCCCAAATTATTTCTATACTTCCATTCGGGCAAGCTATTTCACAGGCTTGACAACCGGTACAACGATGTTCATTGTTTTCATCATGAGGCATAATTACTTCTCCTCGAAAACGCTCAAACATTTTTAGCGTTTCTCTATTTTCCGGATATTGTTGGGTTATAGAGCCTTTTCTGAAATTTAAAAAATACTTTCCAGTAATGCTCATGCCAGTAAGAAGCGATTTTATGCCTTGATATATATCTGAAAAATAACCCATATCTTCTAAAATTGAATTGTTAAGCCAAGCCAAACAATAACAGCCATTACTACTAAGTTTACTAGATTAATTGGAAGTAAATATTTCCATTCTAAGGTTAAAATTTGGTCAATTCTTAATCGAGGAAACGACCACCTGAACCACATCATTAAAAATACGATAACAAATGTTTTGGCTAAAAACCAAAATATACCCAATAAAGGAATGGATTCGGTTATTCCGAAAGGAGATAACCATGCTCCAAAAAATACAGTAGTTGCAATCGAAGCAATAATAAACATATTGATAAATTCTGCCAAAAAGAAATAGGCGAATTTCATCCCAGAATATTCGGTGTGGAAACCTGCTCCTAATTCCGATTCCGCTTCTACTAAATCGAAGGGTGTTCTGTTGGTTTCGGCTGTCCCGGCAATCATGTAAATCATAAATGCAATTACTGCGGGGATATGTCCTTGAACGATTAACCACCCATTTTTCTGAACCTCAACAATTTCTGAAAGTTGTAATGTTCCGGTCATTAATACTATTGTTAACAAAGATAAGGATACCGATAACTCATAGCTGATGGTTTGTACACCACTTCGCATAGCTCCAATTAACGAAAATTTGTTGTTACTGCTCCATCCTGCCAATAAAATACCAATAACTCCAATAGACGAAATGGCAATTAAAAAAAGTATGCCGATGTTAATATCAAAGGCTTGAAAATCTTGGGTGAAAGGCAAAACCGATAAAGCCAATAAAGCAGTTATAATTACAAAATAAGGAGCTAAGTTGTATAAAAACTTATCAGCTTTTATGGTTCCTGTTAACTCTTTTGAAACCAGTTTAAGTGCATCAGCTATGGTTTGTAAAATTCCGTGAAACCCTACTCGATTTGGACCTCTTCTTAACTGAAACCATGCAGCAATTCTTCGTTCCATCAACACCAAAAACAATCCAGCAACTGCAAAACCAGTTAAATAAATAATGGCAATGATGGTCATTTCAACAATGCTGGCAACATTTTCCGGCATTAAGCTAAACAGCCACTCATGAATATTTTTTGTTATACTTAATAGCATAATTTAAAGTTAAGCCCAAAGCCCCCTCCATCTCCCCCGAAGGGGGAGGGACTCCAACGCACTGTGCCTATTGGCAAAAGTAAGTTGGTTTGGTGTTGGTTATTAAACATTATATTTTTCATTATTGCTTTTATACTTTTTTAATTTCATTTTTCGCTCCTCTAAGCAAGTCCCCCTTCGGGGGATTTAGGGGGCTTATCTATCTATATCAGGAATTACTAAATCTAATGTTGCCATAATAGCAACCAAATCTCCTATTTTACTTCCTACAGAAATATGGTTTAACAACGATAAATTCGAAAATCCAGGTGAACGGAATTTTACCCGATGTGCATTTTTTGTTCCTGTACTGATGATATAAACCCCTAATTCTCCTCTGGCAGTTTCTACACGTTGGTAAAACTCTCCTTTTGGTAATTTAATTACTGCGTTGGTAGCCACTTTATGGTCTCCTTCTGGAATGTTGTCAATCAATTGTTCAATGATAGATAACGATTCCCACATTTCTTGTATTCTCACTTTATATCGAGCAAAAGTGTCGCCTTCAGTTCTAATAGCTTCTTTAAATTTTACTTTGTCCAACGCACTGTATGGATGATGAACTCTTACATCGCACGAATAACCCGAAGCACGACCAACAGGTCCGCTTGCTCCGAACGAAATAGCATCTTCTTTAGTTAAAACACCAACACCTTTGGTTCTGTGTTGAAAAATGACATTATTGGTTAATAACGCATCGTATTCAGGGAGTTTGGTTTTAAAATGAGCCACAAACTCTTTGGTTCTTTTTACAAAGTTGGGATGAATGTCGAACATTAAACCACCGGGAATGTTGTAGTTCATGGTTAAACGAGCACCACAAGTTTCTTCAAAAATATCGTTAATCATTTCACGGTCTCTAAACCCATAAAAAAATGTAGTAAAAGCTCCAACGTCCATTCCCGTAACCCCCCACCATAAGGTATGAGAAGCAATTCGGGTTAATTCTCCAATAATGGTTCGAACAACTTTTACTCGCTCAGGAACTTCTAATTGTAGTGCATTTTCCACAGCTAAACAAACCGCTTCGTTGTTGATGTTGGATGATAAATAATCCATTCTATCGGTTAAATGAACAATCTGCTGATAGCTGTCTCGTTCGCACATTTTTTCGATAGATCGATGGATGTATCCTAAATCTGGTTCAACCTTTTTAATGATTTCTCCATCAATGGTTAACAATAAACGTAAAACACCGTGTGTTGCAGGGTGTTGCGGTCCCATATTGATAAAATACTCTTCCGACTTAAAGTTATTATTTACAACAATTGGTTCCATCTATGTTTATTTAACAATCATATTAATTTCATCCACATAATCTTTTCTAAGCGGAAAGCCACTCCATTCATCTGTTAAAAAAAGTCTTTTTAAATTGGGATGATTGGTAAATTTTATTCCAAAAAAATCGAATACTTCTCTTTCATGAAATTCGGCAGTTCGCCAAATGTCGCAAACAGTATCAAAAGTTGGATTTTCTCTGTCAGCAGTTTTTACTTTTACAACAATGGTGTGTCTGTATTCAGTAGATTCTAAATGATAAACCACACCTAACTCAGCCCCCCAATCTACACCACTTAAACAAAATAAATAATCGAATTTAGTTTCATTATTATTTTTTAGTTGAAGCATTAATTCATGAAGTAGTTCCGGTTTTACCGTAATATTTAAGAACTGAGATTCTGCTTCAGAAAACTCTAATTCTGGAATCCAAGTAGTAATAATATTTTGTAAAGCTTCGTTAGTCATAAAAGCTCCTCCCAACCTCCCCTTCGGGGAGGAGGAAGCCCCCTCTAACTCCCCCGAAGGGGGAGGACTGCCAACGCTCAAAGCCGTTGATGAGAGTGTGGTTTCTTTTGATATTTTGGTAATTTTAGACATTTAATTTTTCTTTATTCATTTATGACATCTTCTTTCGCCTCTCTACGTAGCCCCTCCTTCGGAGGGGTTGGGGAGGCTTTTCCCTTCATCAAACCCATCAACTGGATTTTCTTTGTTTTTCATACTTTCTTGTCGAATTTTATCTTGCAGCATCAACATACCTTCCAATAAAGCTTCTGGTCGAGGAGGACAACCTGGAACATAAACATCCACAGGAATTACATGGTCAGCTCCTTTCACGACAGAATACGAATTGTAAAAAAACGGTCCTCCAGAAATTGCACATGCTCCCATGGCAATTACATATTTTGGTTCTGCCATTTGGTCGTATAACCTTCTCAATACTGGAGCCATTTTATTTACAATAGTACCAGCAATAATAATTAAATCTGCTTGTCGTGGGGAAGGACGTGCTACTTCAAATCCAAATCTGGAATAATCGTGTCGGGAAGCACCTGTTTGCATCATTTCTATTGCACAACAACTCGTACCAAAATAGAGTGACCAAAGCGAATTTGCCCGACCCCAGTTGATTACTTTATCTAAATTAGTAACCATGATGTTTGCTCCATTTCCTGCTGGAATTACTTTTCCTGGAAAATCTTCAGGAATTGCTGTATTATTTTCTACTCCCATTTTAATGCTCCTTTTTTCCAGGCGTACAATAAGCCTAGCCCTAAAATAAATAGAAAAACAATAATTTCTACTAAAGCAACTGTCCCAACTTCTTTGAACACTACAGCCCAAGGAAATAAAAACGCTACCTCCACATCAAACACTAAAAATAAAATGGCATATAAATAATAGCCTACCTTAAACTGAACCCATGTTGGTCCAATGGTTTGCATACCACTTTCGTAAGGCTCTCTTTTTTGGGTATTGTCTGATTTTGGAGATATTAAGTTGGATAAAAAATTAGCTCCTGCAACCAACACTATACCTGCCAGTAAAAAAACTATTATTGCTTCTGAACCCATTGTCTTCTTTTATAAATATTTACGCAAAATTACTAAAAAGTTTATCAGTTCTCAGTTAAGCCCACCCCAACCCTCCCGAAGGGGAGGAAGAGCCAACACACTATGTCTATTGGAAAAAGCATATTGATTTGGTAGCTGGTTATTAAAAGTTATTTTTTTCATTATTGCACTATACTCTTTTACCTTTAGCTTTTTACCCCTCTAAGCAAGTCCCCCTTCGGGGGATTTAGGGGGCTTTCACTTCGTAAGTTTCTCCTGAAAAGAATAAATCATCCGTTTTTTTGTATTTAGAGTTTGCTTTAATTTTTTTAGTTAATTCATCTTCTCTTTCTTCCAAAGTAACATCGTCAAAAGCTCTGATTATACCTGTAGCTAACGGATATTCTAATCTAATTAGCATTTGGTGCATGGTTGGGTCTTGTTCTTTAGCATCATGAATCAAAATATCTTTTTCAGTAATACCGTTTTCGCCAATAGTTACCACCTCTAATTTTAAGCCTTTTAATACCAATCCTTTTTCAGAATTTTTGCCAAAAATCATTGGTTTACCGTGTTCCAAATATATTTGTTTATCATCTTTTACCTCTTTATCGGTAACATCTGTATAACAGCCATCGTTAAAAATCACGCAGTTTTGTAAAACTTCGATTAACGATGTTCCTTTAAAACGATGAGCTTCAATAAAAATTTGAGTCATTGCTTTTGGATTGTTACCACCAATTCTAGCATAAAATCGAGCATTAGCTCCTAAAGCCAATTCGCCCGGAGAAAATGGAGGTTGTGTATTTCCGTAAGGAGATGATTTTGTTTTCTGTCCAACTAATGAAGTTGGAGAAAATTGTCCTTTGGTTAAACCGTATATTTCGTTGTTAAAAAGAACAATGTTTAAATCAATGTTTCTTCGTAATACATGTATAAAATGATTTCCTCCTATTGCCATTGCATCACCATCACCGGTAATTATCCAAACACTTAAATCAGGATTAGCTAATTTTACTCCAGATGCAATACCTGGTGCTCTACCATGAATACTATGTACACCATAAGTGTTCATGTAATATGGAAAACGTGAAGAACATCCAATACCAGAAACAAATACAACATTTTCTTTTTCAACCCCCATTTCTGGAAGTGCTTTTTGCATGGAATTTAAAATTACGTAATCATCGCAACCCGGACACCATCTTACCTCTTGATCACTTACAAAATCTTTATAAGTATATTTTTTTACAGCTGTAGCTTCCATATTTATAGTATTTGTTTAAATTTTTGAATAAGTTCATCGTTAGAAAATGGTAACCCTTGAACTTTGTTAATTTGATGAAAATTGAATTGACCAAAGTTGGCTCTTAAAACAAAGGCAAACTGACCACTATTTAATTCGCAAACAATAATTTTTTTGAATTTTTTAAATACCTCTTCTGTATTTTTTGGCATCGGATTGATGTAATTAAAATGTGCAAAACCTACATTTTTATGTCCTTGATCGGTAAATTCTTTTACTGCTGAGTGTAGCGTTCCATAAGTTCCACCCCAACCAACTACTAATAAATCTCCTTCTTGAGCGTATTCCACTTTTAAATTAGGAATATTATCTTGAACTCGTTTAATTTTTTCAGCTCTGGTATTGGTCATTACTTGGTGATTTTCAGGAACATAATTCACATCTCCTGTTATACTATCTTTTTCCAAACCACCCACTCGATGTTCTAAACCTGGTGTTCCAGGAACAGCCCAATCACGGGATAAAGTTTTAGGATCTCTATTGTAAGGATGCCAATTTTCAGTTGCTTTAGTTACCTTGCGATTTTTAATTTCAGGCATATCAACTACACTTTGAATTTTCCATGGAGCAGATCCGTTTGCAATATAACCATCGGTTAATAAAACTACGGGTGTCATGTGTTCCAAAGCTAATCTAGCGGCTTCGTAAGCAAAATTAAAACAATCGGCAGGAGTACCCGCAGCAATTACAATTACAGGACTTTCACCACTTCTGCCATACATGGCTTGTAATAAATCCGATTGTTCTGTTTTAGTAGGTAACCCAGTTGAAGGACCACCACGTTGAACATTAATTACCACTAAAGGCAATTCAATCATCATAGTCAAGCCTAATGCTTCACCTTTTAAAGCTAAACCTGGACCTGAAGTTGTGGTAATGGCTAAATCACCAGCAAATGAAGCTCCGATAGCAGAACAAATGCCTGCAATTTCATCTTCTGCTTGAAAAGCTTTTACGCCAAAATGTTTGTGTTTAACTAATTCATGCAAAATATCAGTAGCTGGTGTAATTGGGTAAGAACCCAAAAACAATTCTAAACCAGATTTTTCAGAAGCAGCTAATAAACCCCAAGCTGTTGCAGTATTACCCATAATAATTCGGTAAGTACCCGGTTTCATTTTAGCCGGAGATACAGTAAACGAATTTGGAATTAACTCCAAGGTTTCAGCAAAATAAAATCCAGCATTCAATACTTTTGTATTTGCTTCAACTAATTCCGGTTTATTTTTAAATTTTTTATTGAAAAAATCAACAGTATGGTCGGTTGAACGATTATACATCCAATATACCATACCCAATGCAAACATGTTTTTACTTCTAGTAATCGCTTTATTGTCTAATCCTGCTACATCTTTTAATGTTTCCTTTGTTAAAGTTGACATATCCACTTCTATAACACGGTAGCCTTCTAGACTACCATCTTCCAAAGGATTGGTTTCATAAAATGCTTTCTCTAAATTCTTTTTAGTAAAAGCATCTTTGTCAACAATAATGGTATGACCCGGTTTTAACGCATAGAGATTGGTTTTTAAAGCTGCAGGATTCATCGCTACCAACAAATCCACACTATCTCCAGGTGTACTAACCTCAACACTACCGATGTGAACCTGAAATCCTGAAACTCCATATAAGCTTCCTTGTGGGGCTCTAATTTCTGAGGGATAATTAGGGAATGTGGCAATATCATTACCAAACATTGCTGAGGTATCAGAAAACTGCGTTCCTGTCAGTTGCATTCCGTCTCCCGAATCGCCTACAAACCGAATAACAACTGCTTGTAATTCTTCAGGTTTTAAGGTTCTACTCTCTTTAGTTAAACTTTCTATACTCATAAATTTAGTTTAAATTATTTATAATTTTATTACAAATTTTATTCGATTTTGAGTGTCAAATGTAGTCTGACACTATAAATTGAAGCATGATTATTATCATAATCTTTTATGATTAAAATCAGCTATCAAAATTAAGATGAATTCTACATTTGTCCTTAATTAAAGACAATTAAATTATTTACAAACTTACATATTTAATAAATCATGGCTATTATAATCACTGACGAATGCATTAATTGTGATGCTTGTATTTCAGAATGTCCAAACAATGCAATTTATGAACCAGACCAAAAGTGGTCTTATTCAGAAAAAACAGCATTAAGTGGAATGGTAACAACACTTGATGGTAAACAAATTGATGCTGATAATGAAAATGAACCTCTTTCAGATGAGTTTTACTTTATTGTTTCTGATAAATGTACTGAATGTAAAGGATTTCATGACGAGCCACAATGTGCATCTGTTTGCCCTGTAGATTGTTGTGTTCCAGACACCAATCATGTAGAAAATGAAGGTGACTTGTTAAAGAAAAAAGCTTGGTTACATGGTGAATAGAATAAGTTAACCAATTTAGGCAATTTTTAACTTTCCAAAAGTTTTAAACTTTTGGAAAGTTAAAATAATATTTTAACAGCATCATTAATTTAAAACTACATTAATGATGCTGTTTTGTTTTTAAAACACTTACAGATGAAATAGCCAATAGAAAAGAGTTTGTTACAAACACCCATAAAGAAAGGCTATTCCATAGGCAATACAAAAAAATAAATATCTACACATGAAACAAAAAAGCGAAAAATTAATTTGTGATGCCAACGAAGCCGTTGCTATTGTTGCACATAAAACCAATGAAGTTTGTGCAATTTATCCTATTACACCAGCTTCTCCGATGGGGGAGCATGTAGATGTTTATAGTGCTCAAGGCAAGAAAAATATCTGGAACAATGTTCCTAGAATTGTTGAAATGCAAAGTGAAGGTGGTGCTGCCGGAACTGTTCATGGCTCGTTACAGGCTGGAGCATTAACAACAACTTTCACCTCTTCGCAAGGTTTATTGTTAATGATTCCTAACATGTATAAAATGGCTGGAGAATTATTACCAACCGTTATACACGTTGCAGCCAGAACCATTGCAACTCACGCTTTATCCATTTTTGGCGACCATTCCGATGTAATGGCAACCCGACAAACAGGTTTTTCGATGTTGTTTGGAGGTTCAGTTCAAGAAGCACACGATTTTGCTTTAATTTCTCAAGTAGCTGCATTAAAATCGAGAGTACCTTTTTTAAATATTTTTGATGGGTTCAGGACTTCACACGAGATTTCAAAAATTGATGCCATACCTGATGATGTGATTACAGCCATGATGCCAGAAGATAACATTATGGCTCATAAAAAAAGAGGGTTAAATCCAGATAGCCCAGTAATTAGAGGTACTGCACAAAACCCTGATGTGTTTTTTCAAGCTAGGGAAGCAGCCAATTTATATTATGATAAAGTTCCCGAAATTGTTCAAGAAGTAATGGACGAGTTCTACGAACATACCAATCGCAAATACAGTTTGTTTTATTATTTGGGTCATCCTGAAGCTGAAAGAGTAATTATTGTGATGGGTTCGGCTGAAGGTCCGATAAGAGAAACTCTTGACGCAATGGTAGAAAAAGGAGAAAAAGTAGGGGCTATTTTTGTACGATTATTCCGACCATTTTCTATTGCTCATTTTGTTGATCAGTTACCAAAAACCGTTAAAAAAATAGCTGTTTTAGATAGAACAAAAGAACCCGGTAGTGTTGGCGACCCACTGTATTTAGATGTGGTTACAGCACTTGTAGAAAGCAAAAGAGAAATGCCAACTGTTGTAGGCGGTCGTTACGGATTATCATCAAAAGAATTTACTCCTGCCATGGTTAAAGGAATTTATGATGAGTTGTTAAAAAACAGTCCTAAAAACCACTTTACTATTGGAATTAATGACGATGTGAGTTTTACAAGTTTAGATTATGACCAATCATTTGAAATTAAAAAAACTACCATTAATTGTATGTTTTATGGTTTAGGTTCTGACGGAACTGTTGGAGCAAACAAAAACTCGATTAAAATTATTGGGGAAACTACCAATAATTATGTTCAAGGATATTTTGTTTATGACTCTAAAAAGGCTGGAGCTCAAACCATTTCGCACTTACGTTTTGGTCCAGACCCTATTTACTCCTCTTATTTAATTGATAAAGCTGATTTTGTTGCTTGTCATCAATTTAAGTTTATTGAAAAATTTAATATAGCTGCCGATTTAAAACAAGGTGGTACTTTCTTATTAAATTCACCTTATTCTAAAGATGAGATTTGGGATCAATTATCCATCGAAATACAACAGGAAATCATCCAAAAAGAAATAAATTTTTATGTCATTGATGCCAGTAAAGTGGCTCAAGATGCTCATTTAGGAAAAAGAGCAAATACCGTTTTACAGACTTGCTTCTTTGCTATTTCAGGAATCTTACCTAAAGATGAAGCCATTCAAAAAATTAAAAATGCGATTGTAAAATCATATTCTCACAAAGGGGAAAAAGTGGTGAACATGAACTTTAATGCGGTGGATAAATCCCTTGAAAACTTACAAAAAGTTGATTATCCAAAAGTTGCGACCAGTAAAAAACACTTGTTGACCGCCATGAGAAATGCTCCGGCAGGTTTTGTAACCGATGTGTTAGAAAAAATATTAGGTGGTTTTGGCAATGAATTACCAGTTAGTGCATTTACTGTTGATGGAACTTTCCCAACAGGAACAACACAATACGAAAAAAGCGGAATTGCTGATATCGTTCCTGTTTGGGATGATGAAAAATTATGTACACAATGTAACAAATGCATCGCTATTTGTCCTCACGCTGCCATTCGGGCAAAAGTGGTTTCAAACGACTTATTAACTGGTTTACCTTCTTCGTTAAAATCAGTTCCGGCAAAAGGAAGACCTTTCGCTAGCGATAAAGAATCGTATATTCTTCAAGTTTCTCCCGAAGATTGTACGGGTTGCGACTTGTGCGTAGCCGTCTGCCCTGCCGAAAGCAAAGAAATAGAAAACTTCAAAGCCATCAACATGAGAAAAAAACAAGATGTTGAAGTGGTTGAAGGTGCAAATTGGGATGCTTTTGTGGAGTTGCCTTATTACGACAGAAAAGAATTGCAAATTTCTACCGTTAAAGGCTCTCAATTTTTAGAACCATTGTTTGAATTCTCTGGTGCGTGCTCCGGTTGTGGAGAAACACCTTACATTAAAATGCTTACTCAATTGTATGGCGATAGTATTTTAATAGCCAATGCAACTGGATGTTCATCTATTTATGGGGGTAATTTACCAACCACACCTTACAAAACAAACAAATCGGGTAGAGGTCCCGCTTGGGCAAACTCATTGTTTGAAGACAATGCAGAGTTTGGTTTAGGAATGAAATTAGCTCTGACCAAAAAACAAGAAATTGCGTTTAATTTATTAGAAACATTAAAACCAATGCTTGATGCTACTTTGGTTGAAAGTATTGTAAACAACCCAGAAGAAACTGAAGCTCAAAAAGAAGAAAAAATTGCTCAAATTGAAGCTTTAAATAAATCTTTAGCGAAAATAAACAACAAAGATGCTGCAAAATTAGCTCAACTTTCTGATTACCTCAGAAAAAAAGCAGTTTGGATTATTGGTGGTGATGGATGGGCTTACGACATCGGTTTTGGTGGGGTTGATCACATTTTAGCTTCAGGTGAAAATATTAATATTTTAGTTTTAGATACTGAGGTTTATTCAAATACTGGTGGACAAACATCGAAATCTACTCCACTGGGTGCAATAGCTAAATTCTCCATGTCGGGTAAAAGAACCAGCAAGAAAAATTTAGCACTTCAAGCTGTTTCTTACGAAAACGTTTATGTTGCTCAAATTGCTATGGGAGCTAAAGATTTACAAGCCCTAAAAGCATTTGAAGAAGCTGCTGCTTACGATGGTCCTTCAATAATTATTGCTTATTCGCATTGTGGTGAACATGGTTATGATTTAAAAAATGGAGTTTCACAACAAGAAAAAGCAGTAGCAACAGGTTACTGGCCCTTGTTTAGATTCGACCCATCAAAACCAAAAGGAAGTAGATTCAAATTAGATTCAAAAGCTGCAACAGCACCTTTAGCTGATTTTATGTATAACGAAACACGTTTTACTAGATTGGTTAAAGATAACCCGGAATTGGCGAAAGAATTATTGGCAGAAGCACAGGAAAATGTACAAACTAAATGGGAAAAATTGGAACATTTAACAGATATGTGAAAGCCCACCCAACCCTCCCGAAGGGAGGGCTTTCGTAGAGGGGCGAAAAGCCTCCCCAACCCCTCCGAAGGAGGGGCTACGAAGATGAACGAAAAATAAAATGGGAACGAAATAGTATAAAAGCAATAATGAAAAAAATAACTTTAATAACCAACACCAAACCAACTTACTTTTGCCAATAGGCACAGTGCGTTGGAGTCCCTCCCCCTTCGGGGGAGATGGAGGGGGCTTTGGGCTTAACTATTGACTAATAAATATGAAAACTAAAGCAACCAAATTATTTGATGATGCAGCTGCAAAGTTAAATCAAGCGAAGGAAGAAATTTTTAGACCTCAAGAGGATTTAGTATCATTCGTTGTTTGCAAAAATTCTCAATTTGCTATTGAAAATTATTTAAAAGGATACTTAATAAACAACCATGTTGATCCAAGTGAATATAAAACTTTAGACCAACTTTTGTCAAAATGCAAAGAACTTAATAAAAAGTTTGAAACTATAAATTTAACACCTCTTCAATGTACTTCTCATGATTTAGAAACTAAAGTTTGTTCCGATACTGAAAAAGTTTGCTCTTGTTTTAATGTTGCAGAAAACCTAAGTATTTTCTTAAAAAAAGAGAAAATAATTGAATAGATTTTGGTTTATGATTTGAACATTTTATTTATAATCATTTTTAATAAGAGATAATTCCTTACTTTTGCGGACTAATTTTTACACTTCAAAAGTATGGATAAACAGTCCTATTTAAGTAATGCAGATGGCTCTGTAATTGAAGAATATTACCAAAAATATCTTATAAATCCTGAAAATGTTGGCGAAGGCTGGCGAAAATTTTTTGAAGGATTTGAGTTCGCTCGTAAAAATTACGATACAGATGTCCCAGAAGGATTTGATAAAGAATTTAAAGTTCTTGCATTAATTAATGGATACCGAACCCGTGGTCATTTGTTTACCAAAACCAATCCTGTTCGAATTAGACGCCAATACTCTCCAACATTAGACATAGAAAATTTTGGGTTAACCCAATCCGACTTAGATACTGTTTTTCAGGCAGGTAATGAGGTTGGAGTTGGAGCAACAACATTACGTAACATCATTGCTCATTTAGACCGAGTATATTGTAACTCTATAGGTATTGAATATATGTATATTCGGAAACCAGAGGAAATAGCATGGATAAAGGAAAACATCGAATTAAAATCGTTAACCGTATTTGATGCTAGGCAAAAAAAATACCTGCTGCATCAATTAAACAAAGCAGTGGTTTTTGAACAATTTTTACATAAAAAATTTGTTGGTCAAAAACGCTTTTCGTTAGAAGGAAATGAGGCTTTAATACCCGCATTAGATGCCATTATAAAAGTAGGTGCTGATTTAGGGATAGAAGAATTTATTATGGGAATGGCACATAGAGGCAGATTGAATGTGTTAGCCAATATTTTTAATAAATCTTACGAAAGTATATTTAGCGAATTTGAGGGAAAGGAATATGAAGATCATCTTTTTGATGGTGATGTAAAATATCACCTGGGATATTCTTGTGATATAAAAACAAGTAAAGAACAAGATGTTCATATTACATTATCTCCCAATCCTTCACACTTAGAAACCGTAACTCCTGTTGTTGAGGGGATTACACGTTCTAAATTAGACACCTATTTAAAGGACGAAAGCAAAATAGTTCCAATACTTATTCATGGCGATGCCGCAATTGCAGGACAAGGAGTCGTATATGAAGTAGTTCAAATGGCTCAGTTAGATGGGTATCGAGTAGGCGGAACAATCCATATTGTAGTAAATAATCAAATTGGGTTTACTACTAATTATTTAGATGCTCGTTCAAGTACGTATTGTACAGATGTTGCGAAAGTTACTTTATCTCCAGTTTTGCATGTTAATGGAGACGATGCCGAAGCAGTTATTCAGGCAGTAATTTTAGCATTAGAATATCGTCAAAAATTCAAAAAAGATGTTTTTATTGACATTCTCGGCTATCGAAAATATGGGCATAACGAAGGAGATGAACCTCGATTTACTCAACCCCTATTATACAAAGCAATAAGTAAACACCCAAATCCAAGGGATATTTATTTAAAACAATTGGTAGAAGAAAACATAATTTCAAAAGAAGAATTAAACGAAGTAGAAAAAAGTTTTGATTCTCTACTTCAAGATCGTTTAAATGATGCTAAACAAATTAAAAATGCATTTGTAACTCCTTTCTTAAAAAGAAGTTGGAAAAATATTGATTATTGTAGGTCAGGTGATATTGAAAAGCGAATTGATACTACTTTTGATAAAACAAAATTAATTGCCTTAGCAAAAAAAATCAACACACTTCCTTATGATAAAAAATTTATTAATAAGATTTCTCGATTATTTGACGCAAGAATTCAAATGATAAATGACGATAAATTAGATTGGTCTATGGGGGAAACCTTAGCTTATGCAACCTTATTAGAAGAAAAGCATCCTATACGTTTTTCTGGTCAAGATGTGGAACGAGGCACTTTTTCTCACAGACATGCAGTAGTAAAAGTAGAAGATTCTGAAGAAGAATATACACCGCTTAATCATATTTCTGATAAACAAGGTCATTTTCACATATACAATTCATTATTGTCAGAATATGGTGTTCTTGGTTTTGAATATGGTTATGCCATGGCAAATCCAAATGCACTTACCATTTGGGAAGCTCAATTTGGTGATTTTAATAATGGAGCACAAATTATTATTGATCAATTTTTGAGTGCCGCTGAAGACAAATGGAAAATACAAAATGGATTGGTAATGTTGTTGCCTCATGGTTATGAAGGTCAAGGAGCAGAACATTCTAGCGGAAGAATGGAGCGTTTTCTTCAACTTTGTGCCGAAGAAAACATGATAGTTGCAAACTGTTCCACTCCAGCTAATTTTTTTCATATTTTAAGAAGGCAATTAAAATGGAAATTTAGAAAACCATTGGTAGTATTTACTCCAAAAAGTTTATTAAGACATCCAAAATGTGTTTCTACTATTGATGATTTAGCCAAAGGAAAATTCCAAGAAGTAATTGATGATGCTACTGCAAAAACTAAAGATGTAGATACATTGGTGTTTTGCACAGGTAAATTCTACTACGATTTATTAACTAAAAAAGAAGATATAGATGCTGAAAACATCGCTTTAGTAAGATTAGAGCAATTATACCCGCTTCCATTCAACCAAATTGAAGAAATAGTAAAGAAATACAACAAAACTAAAAAAATCATTTGGGCACAAGAAGAACCTGAAAATATGGGAGCATGGAGTCATTTAATGAGACATCTTTCTCACATAAGTATAGAAGTGATTTCATTAGCAGAAAGTGGAGCCCCAGCAACAGGATCTTCAAAAGCTCATGTGGTAAGACAAACTGCAGTTATAAATAAAATTTTTAAAAATGCATTAGTTAGTTAAAAAAGTTCGAAGTTTGAGGTTTGAAATTATTTAAACATTGAACAACCTATTAGAATATGGAATTATTTGAAAGTTTTGACACCCTTTTACGCACATTTTGGATTGTAGCTTCCATTAGTAGTGTTATTTTTATAATACAAACCATAATGACATTCATTGGAGCTGATGCTACTGATGGAGTTAATGCTGATTTTGATGGGGATTTTGATGGAACTGATGCACCTTTTCAGCTTTTTTCTTTACGAAATTTAATTAATTTTTTATTAGGATTTAGTTGGACAGGTATTTCATTTTACAACACTATCGAGAATAAAACCATTCTTATTCTTGTTGCGTTTTTAGTTGGTGTTTTATTTTTATTTATGTTTTTTGTTATCATCAAACAAATACAAAAATTAGCCGAAGATAACACATTTAAACTTGCTCAAACATTAAACAAATCAGCCGAAGTTTATTTAACTATTCCTGAAAGAAAAACAGGAAAAGGAAAAATAACAATAAGCATAAACGGTTCGTTTCACGAACTTGAAGCTATGACTGAAAATGATAAAATCTCAAACGGAACTTTAGTGAAAATTGTAAAAATAGAATCAGATAATATTTTAATCGTAGAAACCATTTAAAAAATTAATTATGACCCCAATAGCAATAATAATTGTAGCTGCAATAGTCTTTTTTGTAACCATTTCGGCATTAGTATCAAGATACAAGAGATGTCCTTCCGATAAAATTTTAGTTATTTATGGGAAAACTGGAGGAACATCAGCGAGATGTGTGCATGGTGGTGGAGCGTTTATTTGGCCTGTAATTCAAGATTTTGCTTTTTTAGATTTAAAACCGCTTTCTATCGAAGCAAATTTAACCAATGCACTAAGCCGTCAAAACATTAGGGTTGATGTTCCTTGTAGATTTACAATAGCCATTTCTACCGAATCCGATAGTATGAACACAGCTGCAGAAAGGTTGTTGGGCTTGTCTTCTGAACAAATTCAAGAATTGGCTAAAGATATTTTGTTTGGTCAGTTGCGTTTAGTTATTGCAACAATGACTATTGAAGAAATTAACTCAGACAGAGATAAATTTTTAGATAATATTTCTAAAAATGTGGATAGCGAGTTAAAAAAAATAGGGTTAAAATTAATTAATGTTAATGTTACCGATATTAAAGATGAATCGGGCTACATAGAAGCGTTGGGAAAAGAAGCTGCTGCAAAAGCAATAAACGAAGCCAAAGTTAGTGTTGCTGAACAAGAAAAAATTGGAGAAACAGGAAAAGCCTTAGCCGACAGAGAAAAAGATACTCAAATAGCCGAAACACATAGAGATAGAGACGTTAAAATAGCTATTACACAAAAAGATAGAGAAATAAGCATAGCCACCGCCTCAAAAGATGAAACAATTGGTAAGGCTGAAGCAGAAAGAGACACAAGAATAAAAACATCTGAGGCAAACGCTTTTGCAATTCAAGGAGAAAATGAGGCTAAAATAAATATTGCTAATTCTGAAGCAAAAAGAAGAGAAAAAGAAGCGGAAGCATTGCGAATTGCCTTAGCATCAGAAAAAGTACAACAAGCAAAAGCCTTAGAAGAATCTTATCTTGCAGAACAAAAAGCAGAGTTAGCTCGTTCGGAAAGAGAACGCTCCACACAAATAGCAAACATAGTTGTTCCTGCTGAAATTGCTAAGCAACGAGCTATCATTGAAGCCCAAGCTGCTGCTGAAACCATTAGAGAAAATGCAAAAGGAGAAGCCGATGCTATTTTTGCTAAAATGGAAGCCGAAGCCAATGGTTTATTTGAAATACTAACCAAACAAGCTGAAGGTTACAAAGATGTTGTGGCTGCTGCTGGTGGCGATCCTAATAAAGCTTTCCAACTTTTGTTAATTGAAAAATTACCTGAATTAGTAAGAACACAGGTTGAAGCGGTTAAAAATATTAAAATTGATAAAATAACCGTTTGGGATTCCGGCAACGGACAAGGAGATAATGGAAATTCTTCAACCGCTAATTTTGTTTCTGGAATGATGAAAACAGTGCCTCCATTAAACGATTTGTTTAATATGGCAGGATTAAATTTGCCAAGTTTTTTAAAAGGAGAAAATAAAATTGATGAAAGCACCGATAATAATGTGAAAGAAAAGAATAGTGATAAAAACACAACTGAAGATAAAGACAAAGAGGCTAAGTAATTATCAATTGGTTGAAAACGCATTAGTAAGTTAAAAAAAGTTCGAAGTTTGAGGTTTGAAGTTGATTAACCTCAAACATTGAACCTCAACCCTTAAACAATAAAAAAATGGCTTTAGAAATGAAAGTTCCCTCTCCGGGAGAATCTATAACAGAAGTTGAAATAGCACAATGGTTAGTAGAAGGTGGTGATTATGTTGAAAAAGACCAAGCCATTGCCGAGATTGATTCAGACAAAGCAACCCTTGAATTGCCTGCCGAAGAAGCTGGAATTATCACATTAAAAGCTGCTGAAGGTGATGTAGTTAAAGTTGGTGCTGTTGTTTGCTTAATTGATACGGATGCTAAAAAACCAGAAGGATTTGTGAAGTCAGAAGTTGGAGGAGGAAAGTTGGAAGATAGCACCGAAAAATTGGAAGCAGAAAGTAAGAAGTTCGAGGAAAAAACGGAAAAAGCAACTGTTAATGTTAAAGCCACTCCTTTAGCCAAAGAAATGATTAGTGCTAACAACATCAACACAACTAAAATTGTTGGAAGTGGAAACAACGGAAAAATCACAAAAAACGATATCCAAGCCTATTTAACAAATGGAGTAGATGCTTCTGCTATTGCTGGTTGGGGAGGAACGCGTGAGCAAGACAAGCAAAAAATGAGTTTGCTCCGCAGAAAAGTAGCCCAGCGCTTAGTTGCTGTGAAAAATGAAACCGCCATGTTAACTACTTTTAATGAAGTTGACATGAAGCCTATCATGGACTTACGTAATCAATACAAAGATAAATTTAAAGAAAAACACGATGTGAATTTAGGTTTTATGTCGTTTTTCACAAAAGCAGTAACCGAAGCATTGCGTCAGTTCCCAGCGGTAAATGGAATGATAGATGGCGAATACATGATAACTTACGATTATGCAGACATAGGAATTGCTGTTAGCTCTCCAAAAGGATTGATGGTCCCTGTGGTTAGAAATGCTGAACAAATGAGCTTAGCCGAAATTGAAGCCGAAATAAAACGCTTAGCTGTAAAAGCCCGTGATGGAAAAATTGATATTGCTGATATGGAAGGAGGAACTTTTACCATTACCAATGGTGGTGTTTTTGGCTCTATGATGAGTACACCCATTATTAATCCTCCACAAAGTGCCATTTTGGGTATGCACAATATTGTTGACCGTCCGGTTGCCGTAGATGGAAAAGTAGAAATTCGACCAATTATGTATGTTGCATTGAGTTACGACCATAGAATTATTGATGGTAAAGAATCTGTAGGCTTTTTAAAAGCAGTAAAAGAAATGCTCGAAAACCCTAGTAGCATCATTTTTGGAGGTAAAAGTCCTAGTGAAGTGTTACTTAATTTATAATTTATTTTGAAAATAAAAACAATTTGGAATGCAATATTAGAAAACGACTCTATAAAGTATTCGATACTTGTTGTAGGAACATTTTTAGTTGCTTTTTTATTTGTTACAATTATACGGAAAATAGCATCAAAGTTCATTAACGAATCTTCCGAACGCATTAAAGTTGATCCTACCAATTTTTCGTTCCTTAAAAACTCGCTGAGTTTTATTATCTATTTTATTGCCCTTATTTTTATCTTTTTAAATGTACCTTCACTGCGTGCTTATGGATCTGCACTTTTTGCTGGAGCAGGAATTTTGGCTGCTATTATTGGTTTTGCATCTCAAAAAGCTTTTTCAAACATTATTACAGGAGTTTTTATTCTGATTTTTAAACCTTTTAGGGTTGGCGATGTGATAGAAATTAGTAACAACAGGATTGGTACGGTTGAAGAAATTACACTTCGCCATACGGTAATAAAAAACTTTAAAAATGAGCGGGTTATTGTTCCAAATAGCATCATTAGTGATGATATAATTATTAACAGTTCCATAACAGATAGCAGAATTTTATGCAGAATTGAACTAGGAATAAGCTATGACGCTAACATCGATAAAGCATTTGAAATTATGCGAAGCGAGTGTGAAAACCACCCTTTTTTAATTGATAGTAGAACAGCAGAAGATATAGCTCAAAATCAGCCTAAAGTTAAAGTAATTGTTTATGAACTTGGCGAATATTCTGTGAATTTAAGAGCGTATGCGTGGGCTGAAAATTTTGATACCGCTTTTCAATTGAAAGCCGATTTGCTTAAAAGCATAAAAGAAAAATTTGATGAAGAAAACATAGAAATTCCTTTCCCCTATAGGACTATCGTTTACAAGAAAGATTTAGAGAAGAAGGGAAAAGAAAATTAAGCTTTATAAAATGTAAAAATACTGCAAAAAATAATTGTTACTTTCAAAAAGTTGTTTTATATTTGCTTAGTTAATCTTTAAACTACTGATTATGAAACTTCAATCGTCAATCGTCAATCGTCAATCGTCAATCGTCAATCGTCAATCGTCAATTTTAATTTTTAGTATGCTTTAGCTGAGCTCCATAGCAACCGCTCAAAACCCGAATAGCAATCCCAATGCACAAGCACCATGGAAATTAAACGGTAGTCAAGCCGACACCACTCAGTTTGTTGGTACTACCAATAATGTTGACTTAGTTTTTAAACGAAACAATGTTGAAAGTTTTAGATTGTTGGAAGATACGGCTGCCAAGTTTTTTGGAAATGTGTATTTAGATAAATTTAAAGAACCACCTGTAAATTCTGGACCACCTAAAGAAGTATTTTTAAAAGTAGATAATCAGGGAAAGATTATAAGTACAGATAAAAGTGGGTTGTTAAGTGCTATTTATGACGAACAATTTCCATGTCTGCTTTTACCCAACAATCAATTACCTGCTCCAATTTGGAGTGCCAAACCAGGTGTGTTATATACTGGCGTGGGCTGTCCTGCGAGTGTAGGTATCGGCACAGACAATCCTGTTGCAGCACTAGATGTGCGTGGTGCTGGATATTTTCAAGGATTAGGTATAAATACTGTTCCATCTAATCAATATCAGTTACATGTAAATAGTTCCGTGGGAACAACAGCTGGAATTTATTTAAACACCAATCATCCACAAGGTTGGCCCAATGTAAAATATGGCTTTCAAAATGTGGTAAATAATAGTAACACCATTGCCTATTCAGTAACTGACCAAACCACCAATCAAGATGTATTTGTGGTTATGGGTGATGGAAGTGTAGGCGTAGGTACGGATAACCTGAATTTTTCAAAATTAAATGTGCTTGCACAAAATGAAACAGGTTTAACAGTAACAACTAATCATACAGGAGATTACGGATATGGAATACGAAGTATGGTAGCAAAAAATAAAACCAAAGCATTTGCTGTTTATAATGCTGAAACACAAGAAGAAAGTTTCGTAGTATTGGGCAATGGAAATGTAGGCATAGGTACAACCGCAGTTAATGGTGCTAAACTTTCGGTGGAGGGAATAATTAGAGCAAGGAGAGTAAATGTAGATGCTGTAAGTATCATTTGGTCTGATTTTGTGTTTAGTACTAACTATAATTTAATGCCACTTTACGAAGTAGAAAATTTTATTACAGAAAACAAACACTTACCTGATGTACCTTCTGCTACTGAAGTGAAAGAAAATGGAATTAACCTTGCTCAAATGGATGCTATACTATTGCAAAAAATAGAGGAATTGACACTTTATCTAATTGAAGCCAATAAACGTATAGAAGAATTGGAAAAAAAATAAGTTTACTATTTCTAACATTCCGATTAGGAATCAATTGTAATTTTCATGAAAACAAAACACATCTTAATAACCATTTTATTAATTATTATAACCTCCAATAAAGTATTTTCTCTTGTATTTTATGGAGGGTATTCAATAATACCATTTGCTGTGGGACCTACATTCTGTGGTGTAACACAAAATGTAGCTGTTACATTTAATACAACAGTAGAGGTTGGGATGAAAAAATATAGAGTAATTCGAAGTTTATCATCAACAAATCATAGCGGTACCGTTATTAACTCTTCTGGTGGTGGAGGTGGTTGGGTAAATGCATGTGGCACTTGCACTAATAAATCATACACAATTATCGATTCAGATGTTTTACCACCAGGTGTCTATCATTATTGGGTTAATGCTCTATCGGGAGGCTTGTTTGGTGGCTATAGCTGGCATTATTTGGGTTCGCTTACTATACCTATAGCACAAAGTGTTGATTGGACAAGTCAAGTGGCGGGGTGGGTTAATACAGGTTCAACTCCTACTAATTCAAGTGCTTATGTTTGGCATGAAGAAACTAAAATTAAGCAAGGAGTTCAAATAAGTTTATTAGCAAATGATGTAGCTGATATTTACATTGAACAGAATAATAGTATTATTGCATTTAATACATTTTTCAACAACTTCTTTATTGATTTAAAAGTTAATATTGATAATCAAGGTTGGGTTACTTTGTATAATGGAGGATCTAAATTATCTTATGTTTGGCAAAATTCTTCTGCCTTTTTTTCTTTAGGAGATCATGTGTTAAATGTAAGATGGGTTCATTCTCCCAGTGCCCAAATATATTCAAGAACGTATAATATTCACGTAGTGCCAAAATCCACAAAGCTATTTAAAGATAATTATTGTAATACCTTACGGCTTTGGGAAGGAAATATAGCCAACGATGCTGTTCCTATAGTCATATCTGAAGGTTTTGATGCATACAATACAACACCAAGTCAATTTATTGCTTATGCAGGGAATGACCTTATGAATTGTCTGAAAAATGCTGGATTCAAAATTTATATATTAAATTATAGTTTAAACTCGCAAGACATGAGGAGAAATGCAGCTGTTTATTCAGCGGCAATAAAATACGTATCCGCAATAAATAATAATAAACCTGTGGTGGCTGGAGGAATAAGTATGGGTGGTGTTATAGCAAGATATGCAACTGCTAAAGCTGAAGATATAGGAAGTCCACTACCTATTTCTAAATTTGTTACCATAGATTCGCCACACCAAGGAGCAGTAATATCTGAAGCATTACAAGATTATTTAAAAAGTAATTCTTCAACATCTTATACGCAGCATGGATTAAATAATCTAGCCGCCAAACAATTGCTAACTTATAACACATATATAGGAAACGGAAGTGTTAAAACAGCATTTTATAATGAGCTAAATAACTTAAATGGAGATGGGTATCCCCATAATGTAGAAAGTGTAGGGGTAACTTTTAGTACATCTTCTCCAAACCCTTATTCTGGTAAATGGTTAGAAATTAGAGTAAGTGGTTTAGCAAATATTTATGATTTTTTTAATGATAAAGTACAGTATGATTTTGATGGTTATTTGAGTGTGGAGGAGCAACAATCAGGTTCATACTTACCAAGACTAACAGGAAGTCTTGCGAAACATAGACCTGGTCCATGGTCATACTTTGCAATGACAAAATATAAACACCCAACTTTTATTCCACATAACAGTTCATTAGATATGGTAAATGGTCAATCGAAGTTTGATGTTACAATTAAACCTAATGTTACTGGATTTCATGATGAAGTTCCTTTAGATATTATAGACCCATTGATTAATGCTCTTGTTAAAGAAAATGTATATGTTCAAAATAAAAACATTACAACTAATAAATATTACATAGGAAAAAATATAGCGGCTGGCAACAATGTGACTACAACATTAACAGCAGGTAATGTTGTTATTACAAATACAGCTAATGTTGTTTTCCACGCTGCTAATAGCATTGTATTAGAACCTGGGTTTTCTACCCAAACAGGATCTAATTTTCAGGCATTTATACAACCCATTTCTTGTAACATACCTCAAGCACAACAGTATAGATTTACGGATACTATTGTTAATACTAAGAGCGTTTATGACACTACTGAGTTTTATGTCAAAACAATCTATGACAGTACCGATTATTTATCGTTAGCTAATAATCTTGCTCTAAACATCTACCCCAATCCAACCAACGACAAAATCTTCTTAAACTACCTGTTAAACGAACAACAACAAATTGTTATCACTGTAACAGATAGTAAAGGTCAACATCTTCAAAAAATCTCCAGTTATAAACAACAAGGATTCAATACGAATGAAATTGATTTAAAAGACTATCCAAAAGGAATTTATTTTGTCAGGGTTTTATCAAAAAATGAATTCATAACCAAACAAATAGTAAAATTGTAAGATGGCTAGAGTTATTTTAATACTATTCTTTTTGTTTCGGATAAGCATTGGTTTTTCTCAACCCAATGACACCCTAAAGGTTAAGAAATACAGCATAACTACATCTGTTTTAGATTACATATCAGAATTTCGCACTTTTAACGAAGTAATATATAATATTGAAATTTCTGTTCCAATAAAGAAGAAAAATTATATACATTTTAATGTTGGATATTTGAAGTCAACGGAAATTGATAAAATCTTTTTCAGTGCTTTTCCAAACCCTATAGATAAAACACAAGGTTATCGTTTTCAGTTAGAAGGTCGTCATTACCTAAACAAACATAAACTTTTTGAGCCTTCTCTGTTGCTATTTTGGTTAGGAGTTTTTCAATATAAATCAATAGAGCAAAACAATACGGGGTACTACATAGCTTTTCAAACTAAATATCAGTTTACTGAAACTGAGAGAGAAGAAAAAGTAGTTGATTACGTTCAAGAACAACCGTATTTTGAAACTTTTTATAAACAAAATAATTATACTGTTGATAGAAATTTACTTGGTAGCTATTTTAAATTTGGTTACAATGCCATCAAAAAAAGTGGTTTTACAGTTGACTATGCTGTTGGCGTTGGTGCTGTATATATTTCGAGTTCTTCTGAAAATAAATTAGGAAATAGGAATGATTCTGATTACCCTTATGATAAATTATTTGATGATGGAACTCTTTTTCGTTTCGATTTCACTTACTCCTTTAAAATAGGTTGGAGTTTTTAAACAACAAGGATTCAATACGAATGAAATTGATTTACAAGACTATCCTAAAGGAATTTATTTTATTAGGTTTTTATCAAAAAATGAATTCATAACCAAGCAAATAGTAAAATTATAAGATGGCTAGAGTTGTTTTAATACTATTCTTTTTGTTTCGGATGAGCATTGGTTTTTCTCAACCCGATGATACGGTAAAGGTTAAAAAATACAGCATAACTACATCTCTTTTAGATTATCCCTTTGCTTCATTCTTTAATGCAATTAATTATAATTTAGAGTTGTCAACAATTATAAATAAACAAAACTCATTTCATCTAAGTATAGGTTATCTAAAATCAAACAAACCAGTAGTAGATGATTTTTTGTTTGGTATACCTGTTTCTAAAAAAACTCATGGTTACCGAATTCAATTAGAGGGAAGGCATTACTTAAACAAACATAAGCTTTTTGAACCGTCAATACTATTGTTTTGGTTGGGTCTTTGTCAATACAATTCGATTGTACAAAATAACACGGGTTACTACATAGCTTTTCAAACTAAATATCAGTTTACTGAAACAGAACGTGAAGAAAAAGTAGTTGATTATATTCAAGAACAACCGTACTTTCAAACTTTTTATAAACAAAATAATTATACTGTTGATAGAAATGTACTTGGTAGCTATTTTAAATTTGGCTACAATGCTATAAAAAAAAGTGGTTTTACAGTTGACCATGCTATTGGCATTGGAGTTTCTTACGTATCATCATCTTCCAAAAATAAAATAGGAGATAGTAATGATTCAGATTTTCCCTATAACAAATCGTTTGATTCAGGTAGTAGTTTAAATTTCGATATTGCCTACACTTTTAAAATAGGTTGGAGTTTTTAAACAACAAGGGTTCAAGTACGCATTGTATCTAATTTTCCCTATTATGTGTTTCATACCGATTATGAGTTAATGCCTTTAACCCAATTAGAAAGTTACGTTACAACTAAAAAGCATCTACCCAATATGCCAACGGCAGAACAAGTAAAAGAAGAAGGGTTGGATTTAGGCGAAATAAACCGTTTGTTGGTAGAGAAAGTAGAAGAACTAACGCTTTATATTATAGCCCTTAACAAACGTATGGAACAATTGGAAGCAGATAACACATTATTGAAAAACAAAATTGAAGCTAAGTAATAGAAATCTTTTTTATTTCTTTATAATTTAATAATCTGATGAAAAAACTCCTACTTCTATTATTGATTTTTGTGTTGGTTTTACCTATGGTAGGGCAAGGGGATAGTTTAAACGCAACTAAAATTACTTCTAAACATAAACACCAAATTGATTTGGATGTTTACTTCTTAGGAGTAGAGGCGAGTTTCAAGAAGAAAATTTCACTATCTGTTTTTTTTGGAGTTGGATTAGGGACGACTATGCTTAGGTCAACAATAAATCCGGGATTTGAACTTGATGGTTTTGTAGAAATTGCTAGAATAAGACCATTCTTAGACTTTCAACTAAGTAAATTTTTTCATTTTGAAACAGGAATAACATTTGCAGGTACTTTTTCGTCAAGTAATGATGATGCGGGATATTCAGTTGGGTTAGATACAGGAGTGTTTTTTGGCACGAAAAAACTGCTAATAGGAATAAGACCTTCCTTATTATTTTACAAAAGTAATGATGGTGGTAATTTTGAGAAGCCTATATTAACAACTTCCTTGTTAGTAATAAAAATACCATTGACAAGGTGGTAATAAAATTTATAAATTATGAACACAAAGTCTCACGAAAACCGCTTTAAAAAAATAAATAAGATGAGTAAAACAATATTATTTTGTATCGTATTATTAATTTTAAGCTTCAATGCAAAAGCCATAAAAGTAAAATTTATCGTGGCAAATACACCCACATTTACGCATTCACACATTAATTCATGAAAAAACTCCTTACCATAATTTTATTACTTATTGCTGTGCTTCCTGTGGTGGGGCAAACGGATAGCATTGCGAAAAAACCTGTTTATAGAAATTACGTGGATCTAGATGTGGAATTATTAGGTATAGAACTAATTTATAATTATAAAATTTCTAATACTTTTTTTGTGGGAGCAGGAGCAGGAATAGGAGTTTTTGGTTCTATAAGTAAAGAAGGAATGTTTTTTGAATTTTTGAGATATAATTTATTTTTAGGATATCGTTACTCTGACAGAACACATTGTTATATTGGAGTTAAATACGCCCCAGGTGCTGTTTCTGTTGAACAAGATGATAATGTCAATATGTTTGGTATTGAATATGGCATCTTTTATAAAGTATCAAAAATAGAACTCGGAATTAAACTTTCTTTTATTCATGCCAAAGAAACTGATGGTAGTACAGTTACTAATACAGTAACGACATCACTATTAGTGATGAAAGTTCCGTTGTTTAGATTTAAGTAAATAATTATTTAAAAGAAATAGAAATTTAACTAAGAAATCACAAAATTATGAAAACAATACTTTTTTGTATCGCATTATTAACGCTAAGTTTAAAAGCAAAAGCCGTAAAAATAAAATTTATGGTGGCTAATACATCTGTAAATGTAGCAGAAGGAAGTACTGGTGTTTTTACTGCTTTTGAATTATACCCAAGTACTTTTATTGATAGTACAGATGATAGGGGGTTGATTGATTTTGAATCAATTAATTATAATGACATATCTGAAATAGTCATGGAAAAAATGTTATTAAATATCGACATTACTTTATTTTCAAGGTTAACTTCTTTCACAAAAACAGATACGGCTACTTTTGGATTTTATGATGATATAGATATCGTACAAGGGAATACTTATGCCTACCGCTTATCAGTAATAACCAAAACAGGACAACAGATTAATTTACTATTAAAAAGCATGACTCCTGAAATTGCTGATCCGAAGATGAATTGTGCAAAATTAAATAATGTATATCGGTTAGCAGGGCATAATAATTTTCAAGAAAGTGTGATTAGTCCACCAAATGGCGGTTTTTATAAAACTTTAGACTTTACTCGGGTAGTAGAATTAGATGTACACGCTAGTAACAATCCTACTACTTGGAATTGGAGTGTAAGGCATACATCTTTCCCTTTTGGGTGTTCTGGTAACTGCAATAATTGCGGTTTTAATCCAGCAACTGGCAAAGCAGATGGAGATAAGCCTTTTGGAGTTTGCATTGATGATTTAAAAAAATGGCATAATGACCATCCTAATCATGATGTGATTATTTTGTTTATTGATTTAAAAAGTGATTGGAATGAGAATAATAATGGGCAAACCCCTGCTGATTTAGACCAACGCTTATTGTTTTTAGTACCTAATCCAGATATGATTTATAAACCCAGAGATTTATTAGGCAACAGTAATAGTAGTAACTTTGGAAATATGCGGTTAGCAACCCAACAAAACAACTGGCCCAGTATGGGGGATTTAACGGGTAAATTGATGTTTGTATTGACAGGCGATGGTAGTAAAGTAACTGATTATATTACTGATAGAAGTTTGGGGGCAGTTGCATTTTGTGCTGCCAATGTAAAAGAGGTAGCAGATGTTGCCGACCCAACAAGACCAAAACCAGACGTAGGCTGGTGGGCAGTAAATGATATTGTTTTTTATAATAATGACTTTAGTGATATTAATAATGGACAAGGACCGTGGGCATCCGGGGATGGGTATATTAATAGAGTATGGGGGTCATTTCTCGGTTTTCCTGAGACATTCAGTAATAGTAAATATGCAGATGCTATAGATGAGGCTATGAATAATATTGCAACTAAGCTAGTTTGGGAACACCGCAATCCAACTAATGGAAAACCTGTAAATGGAATACAAAGACCAGTAAGAGCAGAAAATCCTCTTATAAATGGTAGTCGGGTTTATTCTACCTATCAAAATGTAACTCAAGCAGCCACACAAACTATTACAGCTACTAATTTAATTGTAGAGCAAGGAACTCATTTTAGAATGTTTGCAGGACAGGAAATTGATTTACAGCCAGGTGTAGATTTTCAACCTGGTTCCGATGTAGATGTGCGTATAGATGATTGCCGAACTACCGATTACACCCAACGTCAAAATACGCAAACAGGCGAACAACTTACCCAAGAAGAAATAGACAAACTCATGCATGAACTCAACAAAGAGTTGTATGGCTACCAACCCGAAAGCGAAAAAGAAATAGTAAATTTAATGGTTTATCCCAACCCTACCAACAACATGGTAAATATAAGCTATACGCAGTTTTTAAAAACGCAAGGCACCTTTACCCTTTATGATATTACAGGCAGAATAGTAAAAACACAACTATATACACCACCAACCGAAGGAAAACAACAAATTAGTGTAAGTATTGCTCAATTAAAGGAAGGGTCGTATTTTTATACCTTGCAAGTGGGCGAGCAACTATATAATGGCAAAGTGGTAAAAATTAATCAATAAAATAACAGAAATGAAAAAAATACTAACTAAAATAGCATTGTTCATTGTGGTAGTATTACCTAGTATTTTTTATTCTCAAAACCCTAATTGGCAATGGGCAAAAATTGGTGGGAGTAGTGGAAAAGATGCTGGTAATGATATTGCTGTTGATACACAAGGAAATATTTATGTGTTGGGAGAGTACAGAGATGCCAACTTTAGCATTGGCACATTTACTTTAGTTAATGCTGGTGACAATGATATTTTTTTAGCAAAATATAACCCCAGTGGACAAGTAATTTGGGTAAAATCAATTAATGGACAAGCTTCTGATTTTGCAGCTAAACTCCTAATTGATAAAAATAATGATATTTATGTTAGCGGTGGCTTTTTAAGCCCTACACTTACTATTGGAACAACTACGTTAACCAATTCAGGTAGCACGAATTTTTTTGTTGCAAAATATGATAATAATGGACAAGTGATTTGGGCTAAGAATAGTAGCAACAGCAATCTTAATGGAGGCTTTGCTGCCATAGACGATGATTTGAATAGTTATTCCATTATTAGAACTCCCACAGTTGTAACTATAGAAAAAAGGAGTGTGTCCGAAAACCTTATTTGGTCTAAAACAATAACTACCACAGGAACTATTTCATCACTTCAACTACGAGATATTTATGTGAATGAAACAGGTGTTTATCTTACAGGAGATTTTTTCGGAGATTCTTTAACGGTTGGAACATTTACATTAGCAAACACCAATCCAGTAAACTCTAATGACATATTTGTAGCTAAATTAGATACTTTGGGTAATGTAATTTGGCTAAAAAATGGAATAAATCCATCAGGAGACTTTGGAACTGCTGTTAATGTTGATAACAATGGTAATGTATATGCTCTGGGTAACTTCGCATCTGAAATAACATTTGATTCTTTTGTTCTAAATTCAAATGGAGAAGGTGATTTATTTTTAGTGAAATATAATCCATCGGGGCAAGTTCTATGGGCAAAAAATGCCGGAGGTATCTATAATGATTGGGTTAATGATTTAGTTCTTGACCAAAGTGGAGGTGCATATATCATTGGTGAAACTTTTAGTCCATCTATAACATTTGCAAATACTACATTAACAGTTATTGGTAACATAGGAAATGATGCTGATGTTTATATTTTAAAATATAGCACTAATGGAAATGAAGAGTGGATAAAAGGTGTTCAGGCTATGGGTAGTGATAATGGTAACGGCATTGCTATTAGCAATACTGGTGAAATTTATGTTACAGGAGCAATTGAAAACACACAAGGTGCAACAACTAATATTGGAACTACATCTTTAACTCATTTTGGATTAGATGATTTTTTTCTTGCCAAACTTTCTTCTACGGTAGGTTTAACCCAAGTTGCAGGTCATAAGTTAAAAAAATGTTAAATTCAGTCAAAAAAGACCTTTAAAAAACTGATTTAATCCTATTAATCTTAAATATCCCAATAAAATAAGGGTTTAAGTTTTAGAATTC
>JAHYJH010000140.1 GCA_019429185.1 Vicingaceae bacterium | reverse complement strand
ATTCTAAAACTTAAACCCTTATTTTATTGGGATATTTAAGATTAATAGGATTAAATCAGTTTTTTAAAGGTCTTTTTTGACTGAATTTAACATTTTTTTAACTTATGACCTGCAACTTGGGTTAAATGGAAAATCTACAAATTGTGTAGCTGTTGTGAAATCATCAAAAATTATTGTTGGCAATTCTTCAAAAATGCCGTCTGTTTCATTTGTGTAACCTTTTATAAATGATTTTCCTGCTGTTAATACAGGCGTTTTGTATTCATCACTATATTTTGTACTTCTTACTATATACTTGGTTGGCTGTTCATAATCCAACAAATCTTCAAACGTACATTCTATCCAATCTTCTTTCATACTGCTGCTCATTGGTTGGCTTTTTTGTTTTTGGCTTTTTCCAAAGCTCTGTCAAGGTCTGAAATGTATTTTTTGTCCTGCTCTATTCTAAACTGTTCGTATTGGGCAGTTGCTTTTTCTATGGCTTGGTCGTGGCTTATTTGTCTGGCATTGGGTAATATATCAAGGCTATTACTGTCCAAAAATTTATTGGTACGTTCCAGCCAATCATTCATTTTCATCAGTTGGTTTCTGCGTGCCTGAAACTCGGCAAGGTCGAGGAAAGCAGAAACTAAAAGGTTAAGGTCGCCAATTTCGTTTTCTTGCAAATAGTTTTTGGCAATGCCAATGTCTGATTTGAGAATTTTTGCTTGGGGTGCATTTTTCCAAGTAGTCAAGCCCATATTTTCTTGGGTTTTGTCGGCACGCTCGTAAATAATTTCGGCAGCCGTTTTACCTGTAATGGCAAAGTGCAGTTTGTTTTGCACCATCTTATAAAAGAGCTTTGTTTCTTCTGATTTTGAGTTGTAATCGGCACTGCATTGCTCAAAAATGTCACCCAATTTTTGGTACAACCTGCGTTCGCTGGCTCGTATCTCGCGGATACGCTCCAAGAGTTCATCAAAATAATCTTTACCAAAAGGTTTGCCGTTTTTGAGCATTTCATCATTCAGCACAAAGCCTTTAATGATAAACTCTTTCAGGGTTTGCGTAGCCCAAATTCTAAACTGGGTAGCTTGTTTGCTATTTACACGGTAACCAACCGCAATAATCGCATCAAGGTTGTAAAATTTAGTTTTGTAGTTTTTGCCGTCAGAAGCAGTTGCCGAGATTTCCTCGGTAACTGAATTTATATCCAGCTCTCCCGCAGCAAAAATGTTTTTTAAATGCAAAGAAACATTATCGGTTGAGCATCCAAACAATTGTGCAATACCCTTTTGAGGTAGCCAAAAAGTATCATTCAAAAAAGTAACATTAATGCTAACTTTTTCATTTTCATTGCTGTACAGTATAATATTGTTTTCCATTATGCCACTAATTTTTCATTTAGTTCAATAATTAAGTTTTCGTAATCTGCACCAAACAACTTATAAAACTTGCCAATTCCGCCTAAGCTATCAAATGGTGTGTATTCAAAATCTTCTTTTTCAATATGATAAGAATTGATTAAATGGTCTTTAATCATACGCAGCCAGTCCATTTGCTCGGTGGTAAAGCGGTTGTGCTTTCCTGCATTTTGTTTAAAAATCCAGTTTTTAAAATTGTCGTCAATGGTTTTATCAAAAGGTTTTAGTTCGCTATCAATGCCACAAGCCCTGCGTATCAAAGAAACCAAAGCCGTGAGTTCGTCCACAGGTTGTTTGCTTTTTACTTCTTCCAGTTGGGCATAAGCCGCCCAAACATAATCGGGTGCAAGGGTGGGTTTGTCCATTTTCAGTTTATCAAACACTTCTTTTATCATTTTAAAAGTAATGTTTCTGCGGTTGTAGGGTTGCTTGTAAAAAATAGTGAGTGCCTTTATTTCGTCTTGGTTGGCAAGTAGGTACTCGCTAAAATCTTTTACAATTTCCTTTGCCTTGTCCACCGAAGTCGTGTCCCATTCGGCTTTGGTTACTTGGTCAATATTATGGCTGTCTATAATTTGCTCGTGTTCTATCCGCACTTTTTCAATGTAGTCGTTCAGCTTGCCGTTAAAGGTAGCAGCTGCCGTTTCAATCAATGTTTTTTGTGCGGTTTGTTTGGCTTGTTCTATCAATGCAGGGGTGCGGTCTTGCTCGGGTATCGCCTCAATAATGGGTTTTGCCTTTTCTTCAATGGCATCTTCATCAAAAGCCGAAAGCAACTCTTTGCTTATTTGTTTCAGGTTTTTGCCTTTGGAATGTTCCAACAATTTTTCTTTTTCCTTGTCGGTGATTTCTTTTTCCAAACGGATAAGGCGATTAGCCAATGAAAGGAATAAATCTTCTTCGGCAACTCCCATTGTAACGGCTCCCAAAAGGTCTTTGAGTGCTACGGTGGGCTTGCGTTCCAAAGGTCGGCTATCGGTTTTTTTGGATTTGGTTACGCCTACGGCATCAACAATGATAAAATGCGTTTTGGCATTGGCGGTTTTCGATACCATTTGCAAAGCATCTTTGCTAATGGTTCGTGTGCCTCTGCCTTTCATTTGCTCAAAGTAGTTTACACTTTTTACATCTCGCATAAAGAGCAATACTTCCAACGGTTTTACATCTGTACCTGTGGCAATCATATCTACCGTAACGGCAATGCGTGGATAGTATGAATTTCGGAAACGATTCAGCACCGATTTGGGGTCTTCCTGTATTTTGTAAGTGAGTTTTTTACAGAAGTCGTCTCCTTCGTCAAACTCTTCTCGAATGATTTTGATAATATCGTCTGCGTGGCTGTCGGTTTTGGCAAATACCAAGGTTTTAGGCACTTCGTATTCTCCGTTTTCGTCTTTTCGGTTTGGGAAGATTTCGGTTTCCAATGCCTTTTTGTATTGACGAATAATATTGCGTATTTGACTTGGGTTGACCACCTTTTTATCCAAATCGTTTTTTAGGTATTCGGTGTCTTCATCTTCTTGTGTCCAGCGGTTTTTTCGGGTGAGTTTATCTCGTCTGTCCACATACCAACCAGCTTTTATCACACTTCCTTTTTGCGAAATTTCAGTTTCGATATTATAGACATCATAAGGCACATTTACGCCATCAATTACCGATTCTTCATAAGTGTATTCGCTGACTACATTTTCCTCAAAAAAACCAAAAGTGCGTTTGTCGGGTGTGGCAGTTAAGCCAATCAGGAAAGCATCAAAATAATCCAAGACTTGTTTCCAAAGGTTATAAATAGAACGGTGGCACTCGTCAATCACAATAAAATCAAATTGCTCAATTGGAACTTTCGGGTTGTAATCCACAGGGATAGCCTGTTTTTTATTTCGCTGTTGCTCCATCCAAGTTGATTCATTCGGGTTTGTATCTTCTGCACCTTCATCCAATTCTTCGCCTTTCAAAATGGCGTACATCCTTTGAATGGTAGAAATACAAACCTGACTATCAGAAGCGATATAGCTTGAAGTCAATCGCTGTACATTATAAAACTCGGTAAATTTTCGGTTGCTGTCGTTGGGCTGAAAAGCCATAAATTCCTGTTCGGCTTGTTCGCCCAAATTTTTGGTGTCCACCAAAAACAAAATGCGTTTGGCTTTGGCGTGTTCCAATAAACGATAAACAAAAGTTGCAGCCGTAAAAGTTTTACCTGCACCAGTTGCCATTTGTATTAAGGCTTTGGGTTTGTTCTTTTTAAAAGATTGCTCCAAATTTTTAATCGCCTTAATTTGAGCAGGGCGAAGCCCTGCCTCATTTAAAGCAGGAATATCTAAAAGTCGGCTTCTTAAACTTTTGTCTTTTTGTAACCACTCCGCCAAAGTTTCGGGTTTGTAAAACCAAAAAATTGTTCTTCCTCTTGGTTTTGGGTCTCTTGTATCTCTGAAACGTGTAATTGTCCCTGTGCTTTCAAACACAAAAGGCAAAGGGTCGTTGTCTAAATATTTAAGTTTAGCAACTGAATATTCTTTGGCTTGGTCTTCGGCAACTGTGAGTTTATGTCCTTCGTCTTCTTTTTTGGCTTCAATAATTCCCACAGGTTTTTTGTCTACAAAAAGTACATAGTCCGCAAACTTGGTTTCAGCTTGGTATTCTCTCAAAGCAACGCCTCTGCCAGATCCTAAGTCCACTTCGTTTTTTGACTGAACAATCCAACCCGCTTCTTTCAACATCAAGTCGATTTTGTCACGGGCAATTTGTTCAGGATTTTGATTTTTATCTGTACTCATATTGTTGTCTGTCTGTGGTGCGTTGGCAAAAAATGGCTCTTTTGGTTTTGTTCACAAGATATTTATTTTTTAAGGTGTTCACGAATGCTTTGCATTTGTGAAGCGTAGGCTTTTGTGTCGGGCAAAACCAAATGTGCTGTTTACTCACCTCATTTTTATTGTTTTATGGTGTTCGTGATTCGCTTCGCTTAATTGTGCGTTGGCTATTTCTTTTATGTCTTTATGCAGCAAAAATTTCATTGTCATATTGTTGGTTCGTGGGTCTTTTTACACTGACCGATAACGGGCTTGGGCTAAAAGCTGGTGGGCATTTAAAAACTACGTCATTGTCCACCACCACAAAAGTAGATAAAAAGCACCAAAATTTAATAACTTACAAACGCCCACTTGATTTTAGCCCATGTTACCCAACGTACATTATTTCTGTCGGTCAGTCAGAGGGTTGGAAAATTGCATACTCTTTAGTAAGTTTTGACTTGTGATTCAGCCATGAGCGACTTACCAAAGTGTATGCAATTAGGGTAGGGTTTACTGTTTTATTACTTTCAGGGTCTGTATTTTGCCGTCAATGTTTGCAATAAAAAAATACAAACCAGAAGTGAGATTATTCATTTGTATTTGCTGTGTATATTGTCCTTTTGGTTTCTTTACTTTGCCTATTCGATTTACTTCTCGCCCTGTGTAGTCTAAAAGTATAAATTCAATTGTTGCGTTCCTTTTTAGTTCATAAGCTACAAAGAACCCATTATCATTCGTAGGGTTTGGATATGTAAATATTTTTCCATAGCTTTTAAAAAGTTCAGCCAAACCAATTGTCCCTCCAGTACAATCTTCAAGAATCAGAGGAATCATTTCGGAGGCGGAAGCACAATTATTAAGATTTAGCCCAGTGCTAACACTCATTACATCTAAACCTCCATCAATTGCATTTGGGCTACTGAATATATTTAGTCTATTTATAACTGAAACAAAACCTGTTTGAGCAGCAAAAAACATTAAATCATTTGCATTAATCACATGATCAAGGGCGTGTCCATGCCCAAGTTCATGAGCAGTAACAGCATAAAAATCAACTGTGTTAGGCGGTAAATTTTGAGTTAAAGTGGTGTCATACATCCAACCAGTAGCAGCTACAGAGTCCAAATCTCTTGACATAGCTAAATCATATTCCCTAAAAAACACAACTAAATTATTAGTATTTAAATCTGTACAAACTGATGGATTTTGCCCTAAAAATCTACCTAATGGTTTTCCATGAAAGTTATCATCTAAGTATATTAATGAAACACCATCTTGAACCAATCCTTGTTTTACTGTATCACCTTTAATTTTCCAGTTTATAGCAGTCGTGCATGACCAATCATGAACAGCTTTTTTTACCACTTCATAAATTAAAGGATTATTTGAAATACTTGTATCAACGAGAAAAATGATACCTGTATCCAAATTATTTGGAGTTGGGTCAATTAAATTATATCTAATTTTTTGACCTGCCACTAAAGTATTTCTGATTGAATAATCAATTGATAGATTGTTAGTAGATAAGATAAAATCATTTGAGTTTGTCACAACACCAATTTGACCACTTCCAGCACTTGGCTTTTTAGTTTGAAGTGTATCTACGTAAGAAGGAACTTTGATTTTTATTTCTGTGTCAGACCATGACACATAATCAATATAGTCTTGATGTTCAATAAATGTAGCACCTCCGTCATCCGCATTTTTAAACCAAACTTGTCCAGTACCTCTTGACGCTCCAAAATTTTGTCCTTGTATCGTTAATACTGAATTTGTACCCGCAGTAATTGGGTTTGGAAAAAAATTGATAATTTTCAGTTCACACAATACTTCGTTAATACTGTTCAGGTACGAAGTGTTATCGTAAGACAAGGTGTTTACAATGTTATCGTTAGCATTAACAGCATAAAATGAAAAATTCGGAGTAAAGGCAATATCCGTAAAATCAATGGTACTGTTTTGATTACAACTGGCAATTTCTATTTTAAAGTGTAATATTTGAGTTGGCGTAGTAGTTACCAATGTTCTGTTCCATGAACTTTGATTAAAATCAGTACCAAAAGGCACACCCATTACCGATGTAGTTTGGTCAATGGCATTAGCATCAGGGTCGATATAAGTCAAACTGTTGTAAGTTGTACCTTTTGTAATTGTTACTTTATTGTTGGCAACTACATTACTACCAAATGCTGTCGGATTGTACTGAATGCGTAGTAAACAGTTGTCGAAATAGGTAGAATTGTTATTTGCTTCTACCATCACATCAAATTCAAGGTATCTTGGGCTTGTTCCTGTTTCCATAACATTGTCGAAAGAAAAACTTAAATCGTTTGTCAAAAGAATACTGCTGCAAGTGTTTTGATGCTGTTTGATGTTTCCTAACGAATCCTGAGGAAAAGCGTCCCATTGGTTTTTTCCCTGATTCCAATCAGTTTCTCCTTGGTCAATTGGTTGTTTCCTTCTCAAATCGTGTTGTTTTGTAGAAGCACCGGGAGGAATATTCCAACCAGCTTGACCGGGATTTACTCCAATTTCGCCAATTTTATCAATATAAGTACTCGTTCCTTTGTTCAGCACAATAGCATCGTTACCGTCAAAATTCATTTTTACATCGGTTTGGTCGGCTTTCAATAAAATTTGTTGGTCGGCTTGCGGATGAGCCACCACAAAAGTTTCTTTCGGGTTTACGTTTCCTGATAATGGAATGTCGAGCGGAGTAGGTGCTCCATTGTTGAAAATTTTGATGGAGTAGCCGTTTAAGGATTTAACGGAATCGGAAGGATTAAAAATTTCAATGACTTTGTTTTTCTGAGGACCGTCCGTATATTCGGAAATAAAAAATTCCTTACAGTCATTGGATTTACTCGTTGCATTATTATCAACCTTAACCTGAATTTGCTGCATGTATTTTTCATAGTTGCTAAGGTTTTGATCGTATTTTTCCTTATTTTTTACGTCTAATGAACCCGAAGCATCTTTTTTTTAATTGTAGGCAAAGAAATGTTATTGTATTGTTTAAGAAATTGATAAACATCTTCTTTAGAGTCAAATTTTTTATTAAAAAATTCTGCTTTTGTTGAATATTTAATTTGTTTTGTTTCGGTATCTACATTACTTACTTGTGTATATTGTAAGAAGCAAGTTTTATCTTCACAATAATTCTGCACAGATAATTTATTGTTCAAAATTGCTTGAGAAAGGGATGGATAAACATCTAATTGTTTACAGAAAAATATACCAGACATACCCGAACTAAATTCTATTTTTTTGATTTCATTCAACTCAAAATGCTCAGGTTGATTTATTAAAATGGATTTTGTCCCATCAGGCAAATCTACAATGTGCCAAAATTGCGGTAAAGGAGTAATTAATTCAATAGTTCCCTTATTTAGATTCTGTTGTTCTCTGAAAATATGTTGTATTTCAATAGTATAAGAAACATATTTTTGTCCTTCTCCTTTGTCAATAGGCGAATAACTTATTATTTTTCCTTCAAAAATGTAAGGTGAATTTTGAATTATTTCATCATAAACCGATTTAGTTTGTTGTGCATAAAGTCCTGTAAAAAGGATTGATGTTATTATTACGGTTATTAATTTTTTCATGATTTTTTGTTTTAAAAGTTCAAAGATACGAATGATTTATTTAATTTTTTTCGATGATTTCTATTGTCTTTCAAAGTCATGGTGGATGAATATATAAAATTGTCCAGTTGTTAAGTAGTCTGTTCGTGGGTGGCAAAAAAGCAAGTGTTTGGTAAGCGAAGCGGTCGCCCGTGCGGTAGTGCTTACCAAACTCTTGCTTTGTGTGATGGCTTTCATTTTTGTTCGTTTCTTCTATTGTAACCGTCTCCTTTGTATGTTGGGTAACGGGCCGCGGCTAAGAGCAGGTGGGGGTTAAAATCTTCACCGTTTCAAGTTTGTACAAAAGTAAAACAAAGAAATGAAGTTTGCAAACCTACAAAACCCCACTTGCTTTTAGCTGGTGTTATAGTTTAGGCACAAAAGTCAAAACAAAGGGAAAAAGTACCCCAAAGTTTGGCATGGAAAATTGCTTTGAAGTATCGAGAAGCACAAGCAAAACGATAGCAGAAATTTTCTTTGCAAAAACCATTAGCCATTTGTTTTTGTCGAGCCGA
>JAHYJH010000139.1 GCA_019429185.1 Vicingaceae bacterium | reverse complement strand
GCATATTTTTGTTTTTTAGATTAACAAATATAAACAAGGTTTCATTCTTTTTCTTACTTCATTTCGCTACGCTCCATTTCGTAAGAAAAAGAATGAAAATAGGGAACAACGTAGTGAAACTAATCACTTAACAATACATCCAACAAAGAAACATACTTGTCAAATTTGCGGAAAGGAATTGAGTGTTGAATATGTATACCCAAATAGTCGTTTATTAGTGACGATAAACAAGTATTTTGATATTTCTTTTGAGCCATTTTCATTAGACATTTTTGAAATTCTTGATGAACTTGTTGATGATATTGAATCAATAGAAAAGTTTAAACAAATTTTTAAAATCTCAAAAGAATTAAAGCTATCAAAAACAACTTTAAAAAAGTATATCAAAGAACATTTTGTTAACACTTCTACAAAAGGTTTGCTTTCTCCTGGAGTGATGAGTAATTCTCCTGATAGATTTGATGGCTTTCATTCTGATGGTGCTTGTTGCAGGAGTCAAAGCGATAAAGGTCGTCACAAATCTAATTTACAAAGATATGGTCAAGATAGGAGAGTATATGAAAATTGGGCTGATGGAGATTGGAAAATGGCAGACCGTTTAATGTCTGAATTTAGAAAAGCAGGTGTAAGTGCAGACCATATCGGACCAATTTCTTTAGGGTTTTGTCACAGACCCAAATTTCACCCTCTTACAAAAGCAGCTAATTCGGCAAAGAACAATAGAATGAATCTTGCGGATGTAAAGGTTTTAATTGAAGATGAGAAAAAAGAGCAAGTTGTATCTTGGCATTCTAAATTTGTTTGGGATAAATTAAAAGGCAAAGTTCAATCTGATAAAGATGCAATTAAGTTGAGTGATTTGATGCGTAAAAATCTTCTTTATGTTTTAATCTTATTTTCAATGATAGAAGAGGCTGGTTATGGGGCGTTTTTGGAAACTTTTTTAAACCCTGAATATTCATTTTTTGATTACAGTTTTGAAGGATTCAATCCTAAAACAGGAACATACAAGAAAGTTGTCAGTAAAAATCTAACTGGAAAAAATCAACAAAATAATATTGAAAGATACAAACGGGTTGCATTTGAAAAGCTTCAAGAATATAAAAATGTTGAAAACAGAAAAATCAATATTTGGAAAAGTAAGGATGTCGATGCTTCTGTTGAAAAAGTCTTTGCCCAATTGAAAGCAGGAGATTTCAAAAAGGCAAAGTTAGAACTTGATTATACTTTGATGTTGTTAGCTGAAATCGCTCACAAGAGCTGGTAATTTTTTCAAACAACTTTCGTAAAATTCAGTAAAATTAATTTTACCCGACATTAATTTTTCGTAAGAAGAGATTGGTTTGTAATTGCAAACCATTTCAAATTCACCTTCGCCTGTTTTTAACTCTGGTAAACTTCCAATTGCTTGCCTTACGTTTATAGGTTCAGGTAAATATTCATCGTTTGAGGAAAATAAATTTTTTGGTTGATTGATTCTTTCCTTTTTTAAAGAACCGATAATTACTACCCGTTTGCGTTTTTGTGGAACGCCAAATTCTTCTGCATTTAACTTGAATGGTTTGTTTACATTGTAACCGATTGCTTCAAATGAAGCTATGATTTCTTTAATAGCTTCACCTTTTCGCATTGTCAGAATTCCCGGTACATTTTCCATTACAAAAATTTCGGGTTGCAATTCATCAACTATTTGAACAAACTCTTTAAACAATTGATTTCGTTTATCATCAGGGTTTCTCCAACCTGCGTTAGAAAATCCTTGACAAGGTGGACCTCCAATTACAACACCAATTTTCTTTTGCTTGGAAGCAACAGAAACAATTTGTTGTTTTATTTCAGGTAAAGTGATATCTCCTAAAATTAAATTATCTCCATTATCAAACTCTAAATGATTTTGTTTGTATGTTTCAAAATAATTTTTTTCAATTTCGTTAGCAGCTATTAGTTTAAACCCTTCGAAAATAAACCCTTCAGACATTCCCCCTGCACCTGCAAATAAATCAACGAAAGTTTGGTTTTGCAAATGTGGTTTTAATGTTTCGGCAACGGCTCTTGCCAACAAAGGTGGAACGGCATTTCCGATTTGCTTGTATTGAGAGGTTTTACTCCCAAAAAAAATAAAACTATCTCGGAAAGATTGTAATCTTGCTCCTTCTCGAGTTGAAATTATGCGGTCTTGTTTTGGGTGAAGATTACATCCATTACCCAAGCGGTTAAAATAAGTTGTAATTGTATAACTCGGCTTATCGAATTCAAGTCTACCGTAGTAAGTTGTTCTCCCTCCCGAAAGTCTAATTTGTTTTAAGCGTTGGGATGGAATTGTGTCAGGTATATTTTGCCAATTACCACCTTCTGGAATGTGTTTTGCCATTTCCCATTCCAATTCGCTTAATCTCGGGGCAATATGATTATACAGTTTCGTGCTCATATTTTAATATTGTTTTCTCTTTGGTTTTGTTACCTAAAATGTAATTGTTTTCTTCTTTCGTCAGTCCGTATAGTTCACAAATAATTTCATTGTTTGAGTTTTCATTTTTTGAAAAATCACTCAATTGAATATTATCCAAATCAACAATAGGCAATTCGTCTAACTCGTAATTATTAATATGATTATTACTACTTGTTATTTTAAATCGCCAATTCAATAACTCGCTATTTAAAATGAAAAACAGCTTTTTCAAATCTTCCTCTTTGCGAGTTGAAACAATGTAATTACAAGAGTTTGCAAGGATATCCGTCTTTTCACAAAACACAAACTTCAATCGTTTCTGCATATCTACATTTGAAATTTGCTGACAAATCAAACGCTCTTTGTTGTAGTCGCTTGTTTTAAAATCTTCTGATTTTTTATTTAAAAAGTTTTCAATATCAACAAACTCTCCGTTTTTGTCAATTACTCCATTTGTGCTAATCATATTACCACGTACCAATCGACAACCTGTATTTTTAGTTGTAATAAATGGCTTGAACAAAGTCAAATCCAATTCGCCTCTTCGGTTACGGATAAATGCAATTTCTTTTACTTTTTGAAATTTTGAAATTTTTACAAGAATTGACCAACCTGTTTTGTCAATCAACGGAATTTCAAAATTACTTGGGAAAACATTTTTGATTGTTTCTAAATCAATTTTAAAAGAGTTGTTTCCTAATTCAATTCCTATTTTTTCCGTTTTGCCATTTTTCTGCAAATAGAAAATTACAGTTGATTGTGATACATTTTCAAACAATCGAGCTGATTCGGGATAGTAGCGAATGAAATGTAACTTGTGCGAAGTCAAAATGTGTTTGCGAAGTTTTGCAGAAGTTAAATCGGCAAACAATGACGAAGGACAAATAATACCAATTTGCCCTTTTGCTTTTGTCAAACGCAAAATCATTTCAATTGAAAGTTGATAATAATTCAACATACCCTCAATAGAATATTGATAAACTCCCGAAGTTCTGAAAAAGTTGATTTCGTTCTGTACTTTGCTTTGAAGATTTACATAGTAACCGTTTAATTTCTGTTGCTCATTTGCCTTTTTATTTACTTTCAGTAAACAATATGGTGGATTAGAAAATACAACGTCAAACCCGCCATTTGCAAAAACAGTTTTAAAGTCGTTCGCAAGGTCTATGCTGTTTTCATTTTCCGAAAGTAAGGTTGCTTTTGGTATAAGTGCATTTCGGTTAATAATGTTTGTTGAAAGAGCATTGATGATTTCGGAATTAATTTCATCAAACAACGAAATGACTTTGCAACGCAATACAGATAAAGCCGTTTCGTCAATATCTATTGCAAATAAGTTGTCACAAACAATCTGTTGTAAAGTAAGATTGTATTTTTCTTTTAAAATCTCAACTGATTCAAAATAAAATCTTCCTGTCCCACTTGCAAAGTCAAGACAAGTAATTTCTTTCGGATTTACATTTTGTTGAATTGCATTGTCAATGGTATTTTCAACCATTTCGTATGTAATTTCTTTCAGTGTATAAACAGCCCCGTTTTCTCTTAAATGATGTTTTGATTTTTTTCTTGTCAGTTTTCCGTTATTTACTGAAAATTCAGAGTTCAGAAAAGCAATGTGTAATTCTTCAACTATTGCAGGAACTATATTGATATGTTTTTGAGTATAATCGTCAAGAGTTACATTTGTTTCAAAATCAAAAATGCTTTTCAGTTTGTTTGTCTGATTAGAAAATTTGGAATCAATATATGAAGCAATGAGCGAATTGACGAGTTGTCTATGAACTTTGAAAGCTACATTTGTTTCGTCTGTTAAAAGTAAATTTGCATTTATCAAATGAAAATCCTCTAAAGAAAACGGTTTCATTTCGTCTTTATCTGAAAGAAATACTTTCTGAATTTCAAGCGAAATCAATTGTTCTTCTTTGGTCAAAAAATAAGTTAATAGATTGTTCATTTTGCTTGTTTTTTTGAGGTTCGTTGATATTCAATTTTGGCTTCGGCTACTTGTAAAATTTCAGAGAATGAGCTTTCCTGATGAATTTCATAAACAACAACATCACTGTAAAATGCAATAAGCAATTTTTCTTTGTCTGTTTTGAAAATCTTGGCAATTTGCTCAATCATTTGAGTATTGGCTCTGCGTTCATCACGCTCAATTTTACTCAAAGTAGATTGGTCAATGTCAAGTAATGCAGCAAGTTTACGCAAAGGCATTTCTGCCTCTTCTCGTAACTTCCTGATTTGTGTGCCGATACTGTCCAAATTTTGCATAGAGATATTTATTCTTGACAAATAATGTCCAAATTTAGGAAAATCTTTTGTGATTGTCAATACTTGGGGTAGGGAAAGTTATTAACAGGGATAAGGAAGAAACTTCTGCAACTCCTGAATAGCATATTCTGGCATATTACCTTTTTCAAGTGTAATCAGATTTTTTCTTCTTATTTTTAGTTCCTGAACGAATTTTATTTGTTCTTCCGACAGGTCTTTTGTGTTTAAATCATTGATAAATTCAAATAAGTAATATTTAAGTTCATTTTCGGGATAGCTTCTGTTTATAGCAAATTCTTCAATAAGAAAAGAATTGAAAAGTTTGCCATTCAAAGAGTTAAAATACTTAATGAATTTAACCAAAGGAATGAGCATTCGGTTTTCCCTTTCATTCTTTTTATTCAAATCCTTTTTTAATTGCAAATGGTCAGTTGTAATCCATTTCAATTCCTTGTTTCTTGGTGCGGGAATTTTTAGTTCTTCTCCATTCCAAAAACTATTTTCAAAATAGGCGGGAACAAGCTCAAACTTGGTGTGTTGCAAAATAACTGTTATTGCAGGGTGGTCAGGGGAAACTTCTGAACGAGGGTAAATTTTATGGGCAAATTCACGAAGATGCTTTAAAAACGTGTCGGGTTGAAATTCATTAGTTTTAAAAACTATCATTACATCCACGTCAGAATATGGGTCAATGGTTTGAGGCAAATATGTTCCTCTGTCATAAGAACCAAAAATCTGAACCTTTTCAATTCTGTCACGAAAATGCTCAAATATTTTTCCTTCCAAATAATTGTAGGAATTATCAATCTTATCTGTTACATCCTTACTGCAACATAATTGTTTTGAAAGTTGTGTCAGATAAGTATTGATTTCGTTCATTAAAACATAATTTATGCTATGTTATATTTGCTTTTTATTTTGTTCCATTTTTCGGAAAGTTTGCCATTCATTCTATTGAATAACTTGCTATCCAACTTTATACAAGCCCACGATAAAGCTGCTTCATAGCTTGTTACATTATGTATAATAGCTTGGGTAATTTTTCTTTTATTAGTTGATGAAAATATTGTCTGAAAATGTTTGCAAACAGCCATAACCCTATTTCGGAAAACAAAAAGGCGGATTGTTTGCTGTATTATAGTGTAGGGTAATGCTAATTGAAGGGCAATGGTCAATAAACGATTGTCGGTAAATAATGCTAAAAAAAGAAATAACAGAAATACAGTTATTGCCTTTATTACCATTGGCTTTAACATTGCTGTCGCAATTGATTTTGTAAAAAATGAGTTTTCAAAACAATTAACGCCCATTTTTTTAATTCCCGGATTTATATTGTCGTTTGTAAAATATTCCTGTGAATTTTCCTCACAGAGATTTGTTTGCAAGCTATTATCAAAGAAATCATCACGCCTTTTGCTTTCAGCTAATTGAAACAGATAGTTACAAATAATATCAGAAATGAAGTATGAAACAGCTAAAAAACAATTAATTGAATTGAGAATTTTAACCAGTTTTTCTCCTGTTATCTGCTCTATGTCTAAATAGAAAAAGACTATAGTTGAAACAGAAACCAAAACCGAACCCCAAAGAATACACGTTGAGATTAGCTCAATGACCGAAACGAGGTCAAAATCTTTTCTGTAAGGGACTTGTTTTGCCATTCTTAATTTTTTGATGTTGAGTGATGTGCTTCAGGTCCATACCACATTCCTTTTTCGAGCCAAACTTCATAAAAGTATATCCACGCTGCTGTCCAAGAAACCACATTGTTTGCAATGAGTTTTTCTCTTGTCCACTTGTAATTATCGGGGTGATACAAGCAAAGCGTTTGAGATTGTTTGTAAAAATGTGGTGGGTCATTTACCTATTTAGGCGAAAGAACTTTTACTAACGGAGTTGAACTTCCTCTGTATCTAATTGATACAGTATATACAGGAAATTCGGGTTTTACTTGCAAGTCGCCAATAAATTCAAATTCACTCTTACTTTTCTTTTTTACTTTGAATTGGGGATGTCGGTTTCGCATTGCCCATATCTGAATATCATAATTGTATGCTTTAGTCTTGTGAAATGCCATTGAAAAAACCTTTTGAAGCACCGATGGCAGAACCTACGGTAGTTGATAATACACCTGTTGAACCGATTTTAAGATTTCCTTCAGAAAGTGCTTTTGAAAAGTTTTTTGCTTCTTCTACATCCACTGTAGGGAACTCTTTACCAAAAACATCTTTCCAAATTTGAATAGCTTCGCCTTCTTTGCCTTCATCGTATTTTTTCTTAGCATCATTCAGCTTGTCCTTTACCTTTTTGATTTTGTTTATTGATGCCGTATGGTCGTTAATGGACTTGAATTTTGAAGATTGCAAATAGTATTCTGCATTATTAAACCAAAGGCGAATGGCTTCCTCGTAATTGGTAAAATTGTTTAGCTGAAAAATACTGATTGCTGTTTCCTCAATGTGATAAGAAGGGATAAGTTTGTTATTTTCTCTATTCCAATATTTAATTGCTTTGATTGTAGGTTTCAGTTTATAATTGCGGAGTTTGTGAGTATTATCAAGATTGGTAGTTAATTGTTCAGGATAGGAGTAAGTCCAAGTTTCTAAATCATAGTTAGGAATAAGGTATCCACCCCCGAATTGCTCAAAACTCGGTAATATATCAAAACGCTTATCACTTAAAATGATAGTTACACAAGGTCTATCTTGTTTTACTTTATCCTTATAATCATTTAGTCCATTCAGGTAATTTTTGATTTTTGTTAGAACACTTTGCGGATTTGGAAGATTACCGTATTCATCTTTCCAATCATCTTTTTTCAATACTGCAAAAATGTCAATATCGTTTAATGGTCGTATTATGGTATCTCTTTCGTAAGAACCATTTGTAAATGTTCGTTCAACATTAAGATTGTTCTCTTTATTATTGAGATGTCCTTCAATATTTGAAAGAGATTGCTTGATATTATCCTCTTGCCTGTCGGTGACAGTTATGTTTTCAATTAGCTGATTTATAGATTGTAAAAGTGTAGCCATATAATTTTTTATCCATATAATATCAATACCTATGCCTTTTTGTTTTATCGGTCATTATGTCAGTTTGGTCATAAATTAATGTCGAGTTCATCGTTTAAAAAGCGTAGGCAAAATTGGCTCTTTTGGGGTTTGCATTGGGTTGGATAGTGCCTGGAGCAAACCCCAAATGTGCCAATGTGGGTAGGCATAAAATTATTTTTTAAAATGTGCGGTGGAAAAAATTTTTAAAACTCTTTGGGTCGGCATTGAGTGTCGATAAAGCCAGGTCATTTTGTGTCTAAGAACAGCGAAAAAGTCTGTCGAGTTAAGGTCGCTTTTTTGGTGGTAGTGTCGTTCTTCACGCTTGCTGGTAACGGGCTTGGGCTAAAAGCTGGTGGGCATTAAAAGCACTTTCCTGTCCGCCACCGCAAAAGTAATTAAAAAGCAAAGAAGTTTCGTTTAGCACTTTCCGCCCACTTGATTTTAGCCCATGTGTGTGCCTTGCATGCGTGCTGCACCACACCATAGCGAAGCTACAGAATAAATTGCAAAAATGCAAATTTATTTAATAGTAAGCAAAGGAGTGGGGCAAAATTTTCTAGGAGGTGGAAATCCTCT
>JAHYJH010000138.1 GCA_019429185.1 Vicingaceae bacterium | reverse complement strand
CAAATCGAATTCTAAAACTTAAACCCTTATTTTATTGGGATATTTAAGATTAATAGGATTAAATCAGTTTTTTAAAGGTCTTTTTTGACTGAATTTAACATTTTTTTAACTTATGACCTGCAACTTGAGTTAAACAATTTTTTTAGTGAGCTTAACATCTCAGTAAAAAGTATTAGCTCAAGTGCTTTTATACAAAACAGGAAGAAGTTAAAGCCAGATTTATTTTATGACCTTAACCATCTCATCGTGGAAGAATTTTATAGCGATAATGATGAGAACATAGTTTTATATAAAGGATTGCGAGTTTTGTCAATTGACGGATCTACCGCTCATTTACCCTTTACAGCGGATTTAAAAAACAAATATGGAACATTTAATAATCAAAACAAAACAGATGATGTTGTTATAGCAAGGGTATCGGTTCTTTATGATGTACTCAATGATATTGTTTTAGATGGTAAATTGTAAATTGTGTGAATTTGAAAAAGGAGAAGTAAGTTTATCACGAGATCATTTTAAGTTTTCAAAGAAAGGAGATTTAATTATTATGGATAGGAGTTATCCGAGCTTTGAATCGATTTATCGGGTCAGGTAATCTTCGGCAATCACCAAATCTTCAGGAGAGGTAATTTTAATGTTTTCTTTATTGCCTGTAACTAAATGAATTTTTATACCTATTGCTTCAACAACACTGGCATCGTCTGTAAATTCCTCAATAAAATCTTGTTGGTAGGCTTTTTTAATAAGTGCTGTTTGGAAACATTGAGGAGTTTGCACGATTTTATAACAAGCTCGTTTTACCGCTTTGTTTTCGGCTTTATTTACATATCGTAAGGAATCCACCACATCAACTACTGGGACAGCATTTCCGAGTTGTAGAGCTGTTTTAAAGCAGTTAATAATAGTATGTTGACTTACTAAGGGGCGAACACCATCGTGTACCGCCACAATTCCATTTTCATTAACCAACTTCAGTGCATTTTGAACAGAATGAAAGCGTGTTTTTCCGCCAGCAACAATCTCGTGTGGGATGTTGGTAAATCCGAATTTATAACAAAGTTCCTCCCAAAAATCGAATTGATTTTCGGGAAGAGCCAATATAATTTTTAATTCAGGAAAAGTAGAATGAAATTTTTCTATGGTGTGCATCAAAATAGGTTTGCCATTGAGTTTAAGAAATTGTTTAGGAATATGATTTCCCATTCGCTCTCCCTTTCCTCCAGCAACTATTATAGCATATTTACACATTGCTTAATTCTTCTTCACTAAAAAATTCATCTGCATTTGCGGTATATGAATTTCCATGATTATCATTACCATCATCATCCGTATGATTTGATTCAGAATACGTTGAATCTTCTTTTCTCCTACCAATAGATCGAATGTAGGCATTCAACATTCTGTGAATTTTTTCAATATTTTCAATTAATTCATTATTAGTTGATTCTTCAATTAATCCTCTTTCTAAAGATTTGATTACCCAACCTTTTGTTTCTAGTAAAAATCCTCTAGAAATGTAACAATAATGTTTTTTATCTTTAAAGTTATATCTTCCATAACCTCCAGCAATGTTAGAGGAGATAGCGTCAGCGGCAATAATAAATGATTTTCCTATTGTATCTTTATTAAAGCCTTCCCAATTAGTTACAATTTTCCAGATGTCAGCTTCAAGGTTAAGGCATTCTTGGTATAATTTAAGGTCTTCTAGTTTCATGATTTTTATTTGTTTATTATTATCAGCCCCCTCTATCCCCCGAAGGGGGAAGTCGCCATCGCACAAAGCCATTATTGCGGTTTTATTTGTTGACTGATAACTGTTTGTATTTCATTATTTATTGTTATTTGTTAATCGTAACTCCTAAATACTCTATGCACTCCTAAGTATTTTTTTACTTAGATAATCAACATTGCATCACCATAGGTAAAAAAACGATATTTTTCTTTTATGGCTTCTTTGTATGCTTTCATCACGTTGTCATAACCACCAAATGCGGCAGTCATCATCAATAAAGTTGATTCAGGTGTATGAAAGTTAGTTATCATGCAGTTAGCAATACTAAAATCATAAGGAGGAAAGATAAATTTATTTGTCCATCCATCATAGGGTTTAAGAAATCCATCAGTAGAAACAGATGTTTCAATTGCTCTCATAGACGTTGTTCCTACAGCACAAATGCGTTTTCTATTTCTCTTAGTAGCATTAACAATTTCACAGGCTTTTTCTCCAACATGAGCTTCTTCAGAGTCCATTTTATGTTTTGTTAAATCTTCTACTTCAACGGTTCGGAAAGAGCCAAGTCCCACATGAAGAGTAACAAAAGCAAAATTAATTCCTTTAATTTCGAGGCGTTTCATTAAGTGTTTACTGAAATGTAAACCTGCGGTTGGTGCAGCTACAGCACCTTCATTTTCGGCATAAACTGTTTGATATCTTTCTGCGTCTTCTGGTTCAACGGGTCTGTTTATGTATTTTGGTATTGGTGTTTCTCCTAATCGTTGCGTAATGGCTTTAAATTCTTCGTAAGAACCATCAAACAAAAATCGGAGTGTACGACCTCTAGATGTTGTGTTATCTATTACTTCTGCCACTAAATCATCATCACCAAAATATAATTTATTTCCAATTCTTATTTTTCGAGCTGGGTCAACTAACACATCCCATAAAAAACTTTCTCTATTTAATTCTCTCAGTAAAAACACTTCTATTTTTGCTCCTGTTTTTTCTTTGTTTCCATATAAACGAGCAGGAAAAACTTTGGTGTCATTCATTATCATTAAATCACCTTCATCAAAATACTCTATAATATCTTTGAAAAGGCGGTGTTCAATTTCGCCTGTATTTTTATGTAACACGAGTAATCTTGCTTCATCTCTTTCTGGAGAAGGTCTTTCTGCTAATAGTTCTGGAGGTAAATTAAATTTGAATTTAGATAATTTCATGTTGGGGTTTTTAAATACTAAATGGTTTAAAAATAAGTTCGCAAATGTAACAATATTACTAATATATACAAGTCTTATTTGTGGTTAAATAACGTATTATTCTCATAAAAAACCCATTATCTTTTAGGATAATGGGTTATAAATTAATCACAATTTTATTTTCATTTCAACGATTCAGCTCCTGCAACAATTTCTAAAATTTCATTAGTAATAGATGCTTGTCTGGCTTTGTTATAGCTCAATTTAAGTGCATTAATTAAATCATTTGCATTGTCAGTAGCCTTGTGCATAGCTGTCATTCTTGCTCCATGTTCTGAGGCAACGGAATCTAACAATGCTTTAAACAATTGTGTTTTTAATGATTTTGGAATTAATTCTTGTAATATTGAGGTTTTCTCTGGTTCAAAAATATAATCTATTGATGAAGAAGATGTATTGTCTTTGTTTTCTGTTGGTGGTAAAACGGGTAAAAATTGCTCATCTTGTAATTCTTGTACAGCAGCATTTTTAAATTGATTATAAACTAACACTACTTTATCAATTTCCTTGTTCACAAACGCTTGCATAATTTGATTTGCAATATCTGAAGCATTTGTAAAAGTTAATTCATCCCATATTTTATCTGTATTAGCATTTAAAATAGGGCTTTGAGTTAATGCTGTTTTTCTTATTGCATCTTTAATTTTTTTACCTATTGGTAAAACTACAACATGAGCATCTTTGTACTCATTAGCAGCTAAAAGGATAACTTTTTTAATTACATTATTATTAAAACCACCACACAATCCTCTATTTGATGTAATCCCGACTAATAACACATTTTTTAGTTCTCGTTGATCTGAATATTCTCCATCAATACTATCTAACCCTACACTGATATTAGAAATTATTTCTTGCATTTTATTAGAATATGGTCGCATTTGCACTACTGCATCTTGGGCTCTTCTTAATTTAGCCGCAGAAACCATTTTCATAGCAGATGTAATCTGTTTTGTAGAGTTTACAGATACGATTCTATTTCTAATTTCTTTTAAGTTTGCCATTTTTTATAATTTACCAATTAATCAATTTAATAATGTAGCAATTACTAATTGCTACATTGTTTTGTTGGTGCATTAATTTTTATATTTAGCAGACAATTCAGCCGCTACTTTTTCTAACACAGAAGTAATTGTATCATCAAATTTACCTGCTTTTAATAAATCTAATATATCTCTGTGTTTGTTATTCAAATAGCTGATGTATTCTTCTTCAAATTCTCTTACTTTATTTACAGGCACACTATTTATTAATCCTTTTGTTCCAATGTAAATAATTGCAATTTGATTTTCAACCGTAAAAGGAGTATGCTCTGCTTGTTTCAAGATTTCCACATTTCTTTTTCCTTTATTTAAAACTGCCATCGTTGCGGCATCAAGATCGGAACCAAATTTAGAAAATGCTTCTAATTCTCTGTATTGAGCTTGATCCAATTTCAAAGTTCCAGCCACTTTTTTCATTGATTTAATTTGAGCATTTCCTCCTACACGAGATACAGAAATACCTACGTTAATTGCTGGGCGAACACCTTGATTAAACAAATCAGATTCTAAGAAAATTTGACCATCGGTAATAGAAATTACGTTGGTTGGAATATATGCTGAAACGTCTCCTGCTTGCGTTTCAATAATTGGAAGGGCTGTTAATGAACCTCCTCCTTTTACTAAATGACGAATAGATTCTGGTAAATCGTTCATTTCTTGTGCAATGCTATCTACATTAATGATTTTTGCAGCTCTTTCTAATAATCGAGAGTGAAGGTAGAAAACATCTCCAGGATAAGCTTCTCGTCCTGGTGGTCTTCTTAATAATAATGAAACCTCACGATAAGCTACCGCTTGTTTTGATAAATCATCATAAACAATAAGTGCTGGTCTTCCTGTATCTCTAAAAAATTCTCCAATAGCAGCTCCCGCAAATGGAGCGTAAAATTGCATTGGAGATGGATCTGATGCATTAGCTGCTACAACAACTGTATAAGCCATTGCTCCAGCATTTTCTAATGTTTGAACAATGTTTGCAACAGTTGACCCTTTCTGAGCAATTGCCACATAAATACAAAAAACAGGTTCGCCCCTATCAAAAAATTCTTTTTGGTTGATAATGGCATCAATAGCAACAGAAGTTTTTCCTGTTTGACGGTCGCCAATAATTAACTCTCGTTGTCCTCTTCCAATAGGAATCATTGCATCGATTGCTTTAATTCCTGTTTGCAATGGTTCGGCAACTGGTTCTCTGTATATAACTCCTGGAGCTTTTCTTTCAATAGGCATTTCGTAAAGTTGTCCTTGAATAGGTCCTTTACCGTCAATAGGAGCTCCCAATGTATCAACAACTCTACCTAACAAGCCTTCACCTACATTAAGCGAAGCAATTCTGTTTGTTCTTTTAACATTATCGCCTTCTTTTAACCCATCAGATGAGCCTAATAATACTGCTCCTACGTTATCTTCTTCTAAGTTTAGAACAATGCCATTTAATCCATTATCAAATTCAATTAACTCTCCAGCTTGCACACTTGATAATCCGTAAATTCGCACAATTCCATCACCTACTTGCAATACAGTGCCAACTTCTTCTAGTTGAGCTTCGGTTTTAAATCCGGCTAATTGTTGTCTTAAAATTGCTGATACTTCAGCTGGTTTTACTTCTGCCATAGCTTTATATTTATTTTTTTATTTGTTCTGATTATTACTTACTACTAACGCCTAATTACTAAATCCTTATTAATATTCTTTCACATAAGGATTATCGTCAAACTCCATTTCCAAGTTGTTTAATTTTCTTTTAATACTCTCATCAATTTGCCTATCATCTACTCTCAAAATCATTCCTCCAATTATTTCTGGATTTACTACTTCATTCAATTCAATTGTTGCTTTTTCAGATTTTTCTAAAAGTGAAATTATTTTATTTTTTTGCACATCGTTCAATGCTATTGCAGTGGTTACTTTTGCTATTTTTATGTTGTGATGTGTTTTATATTGACTAATAAATGCCTTGGCTATAGCATCTAAAATGGCTTCTCTTTTTTTCTTTAAAATAAGTGTGATAAAAGTAGTTGATGTTAAAGATAAAGAATCGAAAAACACTTCTTTTAAAATGCTTTCTTTTTTATCAGATCGAACAATAGGGCTTTTTAACAAAAGAACTAACTCAGGATTTTCTTTACAAATTTGATGAATCAACTGCATATCGTTATACAAATGCTCGAGCGTATTTTGTTCAATTCCCAAATCAATGAGTGATTTCGCATATCGTGGAGCTACCTTAATATCTAACATAGCAATTTTTAATTTAAATGAATATCATCAACAACACTATTAATTAGTGCTCCTTGTTTTGAAGTTGATGATAATTCTTGGTTTAATATTTTCTCTGCAATTTCAACGGAAAGAATAGCTACTTGATTTTTCAATTCAGTAACGGCAGCCATTTTTTCGTGATTAATGCTTTCTCTTGCAGAAGCAATTATTCTATCAGCGTCTTCATTAGCTTTGTTTTTTGCTTCTGCAATAATTTTATCTTTCATCACGCGAGCTTCTTTAAGCATTTCGTCTCTTTCTGCACGAGCTTCTTTTAATAAATCTTCATTAGCAGAAACTAATTCAGCCATTTGAATTTTAGCTTCTTCTGCTTTATTCAATGCTTCTTCTATTGATTTTTCACGCTCATTTACTGCATTTAATATCGGTTTCCAAGCATACTTTTTAAGTAAAAAAAGCAACACCAAAAACAATAATGTTTGCCAAAAAAACAAACCTACCGAAAATTCATTTATTAATTTTTCCATATCTTTTTTATTAAATTTTAAAAAACAACCGTAACCAATCGTTACGGTTGTTTTTAGAATTAGTTAAACTGCAAACAATGCAGCAAATCCAATACCTTCAATAAGCGCTGCTGCAATAAGCATAGCTGTTTGAATTTTGTTAGTAGCCTCAGGTTGTCTCGCAATAGCGTCCATTGCTGAACCACCAATACGTCCGATACCAATACCGGCTCCGATTACTACTAAACCTGCACCTACAATCGCTGGAATTTCCATAATATATAAAATTTAAGTTAATAATTACAAATTAAATGATGATTTACCTTAATGGTGGTCATCATGTTCTGCCACTGCTCCTCCAAAATAAAGAGCTGTTAGCATGGTAAAAATATAAGCCTGCAAAAAAGCTACTAGCAATTCTATGATAGACAAAAACAATGTCAATCCTAAAAATGCTCCTCGTGCAAACCAATTTTGGAAAACAAATAACAATCCTACTAAACTCATTAACACTATGTGTCCTGCTGAAATATTTGCATACAAACGAATCATCAATGCAAATGGCTTAATAAAAACTCCTAACAATTCTATTGGAGCTAATACAAACTTCATTGGCACAGGTACTCCTGGCATCCAAAAAATGTGTTTCCAATAATCCTTTTTAGATGTAAACTGCGTAATTAAAAAAGTAATTAATGCCAAACAAAATGTTACCGCTATATTTCCTGTTACGTTAATTCCAAGAGGTGTTAATCCTGTTAAATTTATAAACCATATAAAAAAGAATACAGTTAACAAATAACTCATGTATTTTTTATAATGTTTTTCGCCTATGTTTGGAATAGCAATTTCATCTCTCACAAACAACACTAATGGTTCCATAAACTTACCAACTGCATTAGGTATATGAGATTTTTTATATGATTTAGCAAATCCTCTAAAGAATAAAAATATGAATAGGGAAATAAGCATTACACTAAAAACACTTTTCGTAATAGAAAAATCTAAAGGTTTGGCATTTGTTACATGATGATTCTCATCCTCAGACAAGGTTCCTTCAGCATCTGTTTTGTATATTTTATTGTGATAAATTTTATAGTAATTTCCTTTTGATTCAGCGACAGCCTCTCCATGATGAAATTTTGATGACATAAAAACATGCAATCCACCATCCCACAAAATTATAGGCAATGGAAATCCGTAATGGGTGTTGGTGGTTTTATCTGTAAAAAGATGAAAGTCATACGCATCTTGCAAGTGATGCATAATGTCTTCTTTTATTTCGGTTTTAATACTGTTTTCTTCTTTTGCAACTTCCTCAGAAGCAATGGTTAAAGATGGTGTTATTAATAATAAAAATAAAAGTAGTTTGAATATTTTTTTTTCTTGCATATCAGTCTTCAAAAAAGGGTTGTTTAAAAACGCTGCAAAAGTAACTATTAATATCTATTTTCAAAGTATATTCAAAAAAATATTTACCACTTACTTTCAACCTCCTGAATCCCCTTTATTTAGGGTTTGCTGAGAAAGTTGCATTACGGCACAACAAATAAGTACAATTTTTTGTTTCCACAACATAGTTTAATGATAATATGGCTGTAAAACGATTTATAGCAGCTAAAATTGTGCGATACG
>JAHYJH010000137.1 GCA_019429185.1 Vicingaceae bacterium | reverse complement strand
TACCGAAGCTTCACAAGATAAACATCCATCGAAGAATCGAAGTGTGCTTTCTTTCGTCTGAAACAAAATTATAAAAAAAATATGACTTTTATTTGTTTTTTATGACAGTACCTACGGACAGAGGGGGGGTGCAACTTACACGAGTAAATTACAATTTTTTAGTTCGAATATTCGAAATTAACACTAAATCAACATCTTAGTTCTGAATCGCTGTTTGTAGCTTGTAGCTACAAACTGAATTACTTTCCTTATTTTTTTTTTCAGCTCCTATTGTTTCAGGTTTTGTTGAGAAACCTGAAGATTGGAAATATAGTAGTGCAAAAGATTTTTGTAATGAAAAAGGTTTAGTAACTTTATGCTTGATTTAGTATTAAAAAAGATGTTTAGATTTAAAATAATATAAACCACAAGCGTGGACGCTTGCGGCAGCGGGGGGTAAGCTAATAAAACCTAAATAATTAGTTTTATGAATAAAATATCACACTTTTTGATAATATTATTCTTACTACAGTTGATGAGTTGTTCTATTAACAGAGGGAGAGATAATATTTCAAAAAATAATTTAGAATCTAAAATTATAAACACTAATAGTATTGTAAAGATTGAATTTGCACCTTATTCTGGAAGGTACTGCATAAAGAGTAAAAAAATATTCATTGGAAATACTTGGTATTTATTATATCATAGAAGAAATATGAATTATAATATCCTGATAGACAATAATAACCTTGAAGCAATATTTGGAGATGCAAAAAACTATCTTGATTCCATCCCTGATTTCTTAAATACTGATTCAATTGTAGATTTATTTTTTTCAAGTGCGATTAATTTCAAAAAAGGATATCCACCTAAGTTTATTAACAACAATTTCTATAAATCAACAAATTCTGAAACACCTATGATTATATTTAACTTTAATGGTGTGCTCGGCACTGTTCGTGTGCTCGGCACTGTTCGTGAAATCTTGTAGCTTGAACACCGCTGAAAAAAAAACGAAGGTAGTTGATTTTTAGGACAAAGTCAAGGGGTAAATGAAAGATTTGGTAGTGTACACCCCGCACCTTGACATTTAACGAAGTGTAATGGCAAGGTTTGTAAAAGAAAGTCTAAAAAGGAATACAAAAGCTAAAAGCGCTACCATCGTATTGGAGTTAATAGACCCCAACAACACCATAATTTATACCCAAAGTGTAGGAAACGGAAGCTCAACTACCTTTACCCACCAGTTTACGGCAAGTGCCACCGGAACTTATGTAATAAAAGTGTACCCTGCAACCTACACCAGTAAATTACAATTTTTTAGTTCGAATATTCGAAATTAACACTAAATCAACATCTTAGTTCTGAATTGCTGTTTGTTGCTTGTAGCTACAAACTGAATTACTTTCCTTATTTTTTCAACTAACCCAAATCAACTTTCCTATTTTCTACACAATCAACTCCACCTCAATCAATCCCATTTCACCAGAATAATTTTTAGCACTACTATACAAATATTCCTCAGGTTTAATGACCCAACCTGCTTTTACGGGGTTGTTATGAATATAATCCAATTTTTGGTCGATAAAGTGGTTAGTATGCAATTCAATAGGGTGATTGCTTTGTTTCCAAAACTGAAATTGTTTATTTCGAGAATTTGTTAAACCTTTACGCTCAAACAAAGCAAGCATCCATTCGCGTCTGCTTTCAGGTTCTTCGTGTATCGCCTCAATAATTTTTTTACTCGTATATGATTTGAATTCCCTAACCGTATCACTCAGTTTGCCATTTTTACTAGAGAGAATACAATGTACATGGTTACTCATAATCACATACGAATGAATAGTCAATTGTTTTTCTTTTTGACAATGCTCCAAGCTATCAAGAATGATGTCTTTGTAACGCTTTCTGGTAAAAACATCAATCCAATCAATTACCGTAAACGTAAAATAATGTTTAGCATATTGGTCTCTTATTTTATAACCTCCAACCGACATAACTTTTTTTATATTAGCTTTTTGTAGTTTGCAGCTACAAAACTGATATTAAAACTACAAAATAAAAATAAATTAACAAACCCCACAATTCCTTTTTCTATTGCTTTCAAGCCTGAGTTGTTTGCTTTTAGCAATATCATTTTTATAAAGTTGTTTGTCAGGTGTTTTACCATGCAATACTTCCAAAGGAGTTAAACCGTGTAAAACATTTAAGGGACGATTACAATGTTCGTTAACTAAAGCATCAATTTGGTTCATAAAATCAGTAGCCGTTTCAAAATTACGAGGATAAATGTGGTAGTATTTAAGTTGACGAAAAATGCTTTCCACCATAGAATTTGATTCAGTGATGTGCAACTGAGCAATTTGTTTTTCAATATCAGCAGTTTCTAAAAATTCATTCAAAATATGCGTTCTGTTCTCAACACCATTATTTTGTTTCATTAGAAACTCAACCAAAAGGAATTTATATTATTCAACTTTCTTTTGAAAATGGAAGTGTACTTACTGAGAAGTTGTGGAGGTAATCATTGTTTTTTGCAAACAAAAAAGCCTCTCAGGTTTCTCTGAAAGGCTTTTGTACTCGAGGCGGGACTTGAACCCGCACGCCCTAATGGGCACAAGATTTTAAGTCTTGCGTGTCTACCAATTCCACCACTCAAGCAACAATTTTTTAAGTGAGCGGGAGACGGGATTCGAACCCGCGACCCCGACCTTGGCAAGGTCGTGCTCTACCAGCTGAGCTACTCTCGCTTATTTTGTTTTTTTGTTGCTTTATAAAGAACTTTCCTTAAAAAAGGAATGCAAAAATACTCAAAAAATTAATTCTGCAAAATTTTAATGGATTTTATTATATTTGTTTTTATTTTTTAAAAAATCCATTGTTATTTCTAGCAATTCCAAGGTGTGCTTAGGCAGATTTTCTAAATAAAAAGGGTGCTTACCTCCAAAGGTATGTTCTGCTCCTTCAATTAGATACATTTTTGAATGGGGATTCCATAAATTTAGTTGTTGTGCCTCATCAGTTGAAACAGTAGTATCATTTGTTCCATGAATAATTAATTGAGGAATTGTTATCTTCTTTACAGCATTTTTGATAGAAAGTAAATTTTTGTTTACCAACAAATCCTCAACAAACTGATAATACATAGGCATTTGTTGTTTGGTGCGTGTATTTTCTATATAAATTACGCCATCATTTTTCCACTGCTCTAAGTTGGTCGGTAATCGTTGTTCAAAATCACAAACTGCAGCCCAAGTTGCAATTTTTTTTATTTTTTTATTGATTTGGGTTGTTAAAAGAGCAACGCCACCTCCTCTGCTGTGCCCTATTACATAAATATTATTTTTATCTACTTCTTCATCAGGAAAAATACCCTGCTCAAAAATAGCATCAACCACCGTGTTCAAATCCTCCACCTCTTTCGATAAATTATTATTGCCAAACGCTTCTAAATCTGGAAAATCTATTGGGTTTTCAAAAGTTCCTCCATTATGAGAAAAGTTAAATTTTAGAAAAGCAAAATCTTCTTGAACAAATTGTTGCATAATAAGTGGAAAATGCCCCCAATCTTTAAAACCTTTAAATCCATGAGCAAAAACTACAACAGGTTTTTTTATTTTGGTTATTTTATACGATAAGTCTAGTAAAATTGAATAATTTGATGCGTTTTTTAGAATAATATTTTTTTTAATTTTTACCATTTCTCTCTATTAAACAACAAAGTTATTCAAAAAAAAAAAAATATAACAAAATTTTATTTTTGTTTGTTCAAAATTAATGTTATATATTTGTTTGTTCAAAATTTAAACTTCTATGAAAAAAATTTACATCTTACTAATTGCCCTTTTCGCAATAACCAGTTTAACAATAGCCCAAAATAATATTTTAATTATTGATTATAATAATGGTTTTAATAGTGATCAAAATAATAATGGGAGTAGAATCTACAATCGTTTGCTTGCGACACAGGCTAGTGTTACAAGGGTTGGAGCAATTCCTGCATCTATAAATCCAGCCACGTATAATCAAGTATGGATTTTTGGAAATGTAGGAAATCCATCTAATGTTCCTATCGTTAATTACATTAATGCAGGAGGTGCTGTTTATGTTCAATCAGAAGTAAGTTGTTGTGATAATGCAGCTAATTTTTTAGATGCTTTGATTAATTCAACCTCAACCTTAGGCCCTTCAATTACTCATAATATTACTTATGGTGAAAGATTCCAATGGAATGTTAATTCCAATGTTTTTTGTTCAGGACCAGGCTTGTCTGGTTATGGAGCAGCGGTAAGACCATTTATAGGAACTCCTGCCGCTAACCAATTTATTACAGCAAATACCACTTGTGGATATCCAACAAGAATTGTTGGTGTTCAATTAAGAAATTGCGATATGTATGGTGGTAACGGAGCTTTAATAGGAACTGGTGATTTTAATATTTTTCCAACAAGTGGCACGTGTGGAACTACTGGAATTATAGGAACTGTAAACAATAATGCATTAATAGACTTGATTGTAACAACTTTAAACAACTTAAGAACTTGTTCATTTTCATCTGGCACAGGTAATCCTGCTTGGACTAATCCATCACCGATTTGTGCTAATGCAGGATCTATTAGTTTAACCCCTCTTGTAACAGGCACAACTGGCGGAACTTGGAGTGGTACTGGAGTTTCTGGGACTACTTTTAATCCTGCATCAGGCTCTCAATCGATAACTTATACCGTAGGAACACCTCCTTGCACACAAACTTCAACACAAACCATTACTGTTGTTCCTGATGTAAATCCTGCTTGGACAAATCCATCACCGATTTGTGCTAATGCTGGTAGTATTAATTTAAACACACTTATAACAGGCACAACTGGCGGAACTTGGAGTGGTACTGGTGTTTCAGGCACTACTTTTAATCCAGCATCAGGCTCTCAATCGATAACTTATACCGTAGGTACATCTCCTTGTCAGGAAACTTCTACAAAAACCATTACTGTTGTTCCTGATGTAAATCCTGCTTGGACCAATCCTAGTCCTCTTTGTGCTTCAACAGGCGGAACTGTTACTTTAATTCCTACTCAAGCTGGTGGAACATGGTCGGGAACAGGAGTAACTGCAGGTGGCGTATTTTCTCTTTCAGCAGGAACCCAATCTATAACTTACACTGTTGGAACTTCTCCTTGTCAGGAAACTTCAACACAAACCATTACTGTTGTTCCTGATGTGAATCCTGCTTGGACTAATCCTAGTCCAATTTGTGCTAATGCAGGCAGCATTAACTTAAATACACTTATAACAGGTACAACTGGCGGAACTTGGAGTGGTACTGGTGTTTCAGGAACATCTTTTAATCCAGCTTCTGGTACTCAATCGGTAACTTATACAGTTGGAACTTCTCCTTGTCAGGAAACATCAACACAAACCATAACAGTTGTTCCTGATGTTAATCCTGCTTGGACCAATCCCAGTCCTCTTTGTGCTTCAACAGGCGGAACTGTTACTTTAATTCCTACTCAATCTGGTGGAACATGGTCGGGAACAGGCGTAACCGCAGGTGGAGTATTTTCTCTTTCAGCAGGAACTCAATCTATAACTTACACTGTTGGAACTTCTCCTTGTCAGGAAACTTCAACACAAACCATTACTGTTGTTCCTGATGTGAATCCTGCTTGGACTAATCCCAGTCCAATTTGTGCTAATGCAGGCAGCATTAACTTGAATACACTTATAACAGGTACAACTGGCGGAACGTGGAGTGGAACAGGTGTTTCAGGAACATCTTTTAATCCCGCATCTGGCTCTCAATCGGTAACTTATACCGTTGGAACTTCTCCTTGTCAGGAAACTTCTACGCAAACCATTACTGTTGTTCCTGATGTGAATCCTGCTTGGACTAATCCATCACCGATTTGTGCTAATGCTGGTAGCATAAATTTAAACACATTAATTACGGGAACTACAGGTGGAACGTGGAGTGGAACAGGTGTTTCTGGAACTTCTTTTAATCCTGCTTCTGGTAGTCAATCCGTAACTTATACCGTTGGAACTTCTCCTTGTCAGGAAACTTCAACACTTACAATTACTGTTATTCCTGATGTTGACCCAGCATGGACAAACCCAAGCCCTATTTGTGCTGCTTCAGGTTCTATTAACTTAAACACATTAATAACAGGAACAACAGGAGGAACATGGAGTGGAACAGGAGTTTCGGGAACTACTTTTAATCCTGCTTCAGGAACTCAATCGGTAACTTATACCGTAGGAACTGCTCCTTGCGTTGAAACTTTAACACAAACCATTACGGTTTCTGCTGTTTCCGCTGCATGGACAAATCCAGGACCTATTTGTGAAGGAGCAACCCCTGTTAATTTAAGTACTTTAGTTACGGGTTCTGCAGGAGGAGTTTTTTCTGGAACAGGTGTTTCTTCTAATAACTTTGACCCAACTGGCTTGGGAGGAACTTCTGTAAGCATTACTTATACTGTTGGTGCGGCACCTTGTACAGAAGTATCTACGCTTACCGTAATCGTTAATAATGATGATGATGCTTCATTTACTTATACTCAATCATCTTTCTGTGTAACAGGAACAAATCCTTTACCTACTATTTCTGGAACTGCTGGTGGCACATTTACAATAGCTCCTTCTGGAACAATTAATCCTACAACTGGAGAAATAGATTTAGGAGCTAGTGGAGTAGGTTCTTTTACTATTTTTTACAATACTACAAGTGCTGGCAATCCTTGTCCAGTAATTGATTCCACAGTTATTACCATAACAAATGGTCAAACTGCTGGTTTTTCTTATGATAATCTTCAATATTGTCAGAATGCTGCGGCTCCTATTTTAACATTAAATGGTGGAGCTACTGCTGGAAACTTCTCAGCAACACCAACTGGTTTAACAATTAATGGAACAGGTACAATTGCGTTGGCAACTAGTACTGCAGGAGTTTATACTGTATATAATAATGTACTAGCTGCTAATGGTTGTGCTGCTACTGTTGATTCTACTACGATTGAAATTTTACAAATAGATGATGCATCTTTTACGTATTTACTTGGAAATACCTATTGTACAAACGACCCTAACCCTGTGGCTACGCTCAATGGGACTACAGGAGGCTCATTCACTATTGTTCCAAGTGGAACTATTAATGCCACTACCGGAGAAATTGATATCACTGCTACTGGCGTTGGCTCTTTTACTGTTTTCTATAACACTACTTCTGCTGGAAATCCTTGTCCTGTTATAGATTCTGTGCAAATTACTATAACGAATCAAAATACCATTAGTATCAATCCTGCAGATTCTTCTATTTGCTTAAACGATTCTTTAAGTCTATCTGTTTCAACTACTGGAAATGGAATTGTTACTTGGTATAGTGATGCCGCAGGAACAACAGTTATTGGCACAGGAAATCCTTTTACACCTTTATTATCTTCTGCAGGCACTTTCACTTTTTATGCTGCTTTTGTTGGTGCTTGTTCTAGTGAAATGGATACGGTTAGTGTAACAGTTCAACAAGTAATTGCACAAGCAAGTGGAAATCCATTAACAGGATCTTCTCCATTAAATGTTCAATTCAATAACGGAAGCACAGGTGCAACAAGCTATTTATGGGATTTTGCAAATGGCAATACCGACTCTATATTAAACCCAACACAAATCTACACCCTACCTGGTTCTTATCAGGTAATGTTAATTGCTACTGACGGACTCTGTTGGGATACGGCTTTTGTTATTATTGAAGTATTTAACGAATCAAACATTTTAATTCCAACTATATTCACACCTAATGGTGATGGAAATAATGACTTTTTTAGAGTAGATGGGGAAAACCTAAAATCCGTTGAAGGTGAAATTTATAACCGATGGGGACAAAAAATGTTTGCTTGGGGCAATGTTAATGGACATTGGGACGGCAGAACGCTTTCAGGTAGTGAAGCTCCTGAGGGAACCTATTTCTACATTATTAATGCAGAAGGAATTGATGGTAAAAAATATTTCCAAAAAGGAACGCTTAGCCTTTTTAGATAATACTAAACTTGATGTTCCAAATTGGAATATCAAGGTAAAAAAAAGATAATTTTACAACCCAATAGATTGAAAAATAATGAGCAAAGAAATAGCAATACCCTGCAACCTACACGAGTAAATTACAATTTTTCAGTTCGTTCCGATAGCTATCGGAATCGAAATTAACGCTAAATCAACATCTTAGTTCTGAATTGCTGTTTGTTGCTTGTAGCTACAAACTGAATTACTTTCCTATTTTTTTCAACTAAACTATATCAACATATCCTATTTTTTTCAAATAACTATAAAATCCCCCGCTGCCGCAAGCGTCCACGCTTGTGGTAAATAAAAAATTAATACATTTACCAATATGAGCAGAAACTATAAATTTCAAAATCCTGATGGACTTTATTTTATAAGTTTTGCAAAAGATTTTTTTAACAAAAAAGGTTTAGTAACTTTATGCTTGATATTAAAAATAATAGAAACCCCTCACTGTCCGTAGGTACTGTCATAAAAAACAAATAAAAGTCATATTTTTTTTATAATTTTGTTTCAGACGAAAGAAAGCACACTTCGATTCTTCGATGGATGTTTATCTTGTGAAGCTTCGGTAAAAA
>JAHYJH010000010.1 GCA_019429185.1 Vicingaceae bacterium | reverse complement strand
CGATTAAAACAGTAAGTTTTATGAAAAAATAATGTACATTTGTAGTGATTTAGGAAAATTGGTAAATGGGTTCTACGATTTTCTTTAAATCAAAATGAAAAAAATGAATTTTTAGAACCCACCTTAATTCCTTAATAGTTTTAGAAATGTTGAATAAAAAACTCCGTGTCCTCTGTGTCTTTGTGGTTTTTATAAATTTGAAAATGTGAAATATTGAAAGCATAATGATTGAATACTGTGAACCAAAAACGTATAAACTAATGCCTGTTGCCTAATAAACTAAACTAAAACCCAATGAGAAAAATACTTTTACTACTATTACTTTTAACAACACAATTTTCTTTTGCTCAAGAAGAAAGGAAACACATTCGTGAAGGAAATAAGTATTATCAAGAAGAAAAATACGATAAAGCCAACGAAAGTTATAAAAAAGCATTGGAAAAAAATGCAGCTTCCGAAAAAGCCGATTTTAACTTAGGCGATGCCCTTTATAAACAACAAAAATTTGCTGAATCGGCACAACAATTTCAACAATTAGCCGAAAAAACAACCAACCAAAATTTAAAAGCAAGTGCGTATCATAATTTAGGAAACTCACTTTTACAAGCTCAAAAATTACAAGAAAGCATAGATGCATATAAAAAAGCACTTCGCATCAATCCAAAAGATGATGAAACACGCTATAACTTAGCTTACGCTCAAAAAAAACTGAAAGAACAACAGCAACAAAACGAAGAAAATAAAGATAAAGATAAGGAAGAAGATAAGAAAGACGAAAACAAAGACCAAGAGAATAAAGACAAACAAAACGAAGAAAACGAAGATAAAAAAGAGGACGAGCAAAAAGAGAACCAAGAAAACAAGGAAAATAAAGAAAACGAACAGCAAGAACAACAACCACAACCCAACAAACTATCAAAAGAAGATGCACAACGGATGTTAGATGCCCTAAACAATAAAGAAAAAGAAGTGCAAGCAAAACTCAAAAAAGAAAAAGAAAACGCCAAAAAAATAAAAATAGAAAAGGATTGGTAATTTAGGGGTTAGAAATTTTGAATGTTGCGTGTTGAATAAAATAGTACTTAAAAACGGTTTACCATGAAAAATGAAATTAAAGTCGTAGAGTTATTTGCAGGTGTAGGAGGCTTTCGTCTTGGACTTGAGGGCTGGAATGAAAAATCGGCAACATCAGGATATAAAAAAGGAATAAAATCACCATACAAAGTTGTTTGGAGTAACCAATGGGAGCCATCAACAAAAATGCAACACGCATCTTTAGTTTACGAAAATCGTTTTGGGAAAGTTGGACATTCAAACGAAGACATTGCACAAGTTGATGTTTCAGAAATTCCTGACCACGATTTGTTGGTTGGTGGTTTCCCCTGTCAAGACTACTCTGTTGCAACAACCTTAAAAAATTCAAAAGGACTTATTGGAAAAAAGGGAGTTTTATGGTGGAGTATTCACAAAATACTTACGGAGAAGCAGAAAAAACCAACGTATTTATTTTTAGAAAATGTTGACAGACTTTTAATTTCCCCATCAGGGCAAAGAGGAAGAGATTTTGCAATTATATTGCAAAGTTTGAACGAATTAGGTTATGCTGTAGAGTGGAGAGTTATAAACGCAGCCGAATTTGGAATGCCACAAAGACGAAGAAGAATTTTTATTTTGGCATATCTCAAAGGAACTAACATTTACGAAGATTTGAAAAACATCACTCCATCTGAATGGATTTTAGAAAAAGGAACTTTAGCAGAAGCTTTTCCTGTAACATCAGAAAATACTTTATTTCCAACAGAATTTAAACTCAAAGGAGATATAGTTTCAATTTCCGAAAACTTTAACAAAGGTGGTTCAACTGGACTTTTTGAAAACTCAGGAATAATGATAAACGGTTTGGTAACAACTATAAAAACACAACCAAACTATGACGGAAAGTTCACTATTTTGAGAGACCTTATTCAAAACGGAGAAGTAACATCAGAGTTTTATATTGATAAAAATGACCTCGACAAATGGGTGTATCTAAAAGGACCAAAAAAAGAAATGCGAACTAATGCACAAGGTTTTGAATACAATTACAGTGAGGGAGGTATGACTTTTCCAGATTCGTTAGACAAACCTTCAAGAACAATTATTACGGGTGAAGGTGGGAAATCTCCATCAAGATTTAAACACGTTATTCAAACTCGAAAAGGTTACAGAAGACTTTCTCCAGTTGAATTGGAACGATTAAATATGTTTCCTGACGACCATACAAAATTGGAGGGAGTATCAGATACAAAAAGAGCTTTCTTTATGGGAAATGCTTTGGTTGTCGGTGTAATTGAAAAAATTGGAATTGCTTTAAAAGAAAAAATTAAAATAAATGACAGAACAAGAAAAACAGAATTGGCTTAGAATAGAAAGTATAAATCTTTTTGTTTCAAAACAATATCACCATCACCATTCTTTTGAAATAATTAATGCCTATTCCGAACTTAGAGATAAGTTTTTAAATTCATTATCTAATCAAATTAAAATTTCTCCTAGAATAAAAAGAACGAGAACATCAGAAAGTAAAGGAATAAAAGCTGATGATTTAAATAAAGTAATTCGTGAATTATTAAACTCCATCCCTAATAATGAACTCAAATTTGAAGTTTATGAGGAAAATGGTGTGTTTTATTTTAGTGAAGAAAAAAGTTCAATAGGAGGGTTTGATTTTGCAATTTTAAACCATTACAACAATATCCTTGCATTAAGAAATTTATGTTTTGGTAATTTACAATACGCTGACGGAGAAAGTCGGTGGTCAAAATTTTTAAAGAAAAATCCAGATTTAGTACAAATTGCAAATGATTTAAAAAGGATAAACAAAAAGGGTGTAAATATAGAAAGAATCAATCAAGAAAACACAACTCCTTTAATTGTTGGTGAGATTCAATTTGGTAATTGGGCATTAGCCTATAGAGATTTCTTTAAAGTTTTAAAAGCAGATGTTCAAAATTCAGTTGACTGTTTAGTTTACATCGTTCCTACAGGAAGTTTAGAAAAACTATTAAGTGACGGAATAGTAACTTTTGATAAAACAAAAAAAATCATTGAGGAATTCTCTAAAGTTATTTCAGTCCCGGTTTGGTTAATTGGAATAGATGTATCAATTGAAGATTGATTAACATATACAAAACACTGTTTTTGGCTAAACAACACGTATGTAAGAGATAAAATTTATTTAACCCATTAAAATCGATTAAACTCAAAACTCAACTATTTAAAAAACAATGAATAACCCAAAAAATATTGCTTTAAAAATCATCTTGTTATTGAGCATTGTAGTTGCTTGTAACACAGCATTAGCTCAAGGTGTTGATTTTACTGCTGTAACAAGCCACAGTGCAGTTGCAACGGGCGACAGGTTTCAAATCGAATTTAAAGTAAATTCAAAAATTAGCAACTTCACACCTCCCGATTTGTCTAATTTCAGGGTGCTTTCTGGTCCAAATCAATCAACCAATATGAGTTGGGTAAACGGACAAACAAGCACAAGTTTATCTTATAGCTATATTTTAATGGCAATTAAAGAAGGTGATTTTACCATTCAACCAGCAAGTGTTGTGGTAAATGGAAAAACGTATAAATCAAATACCATTTCAATAAAAGTAGGAAAAGGTATTCAAATTCAACAACAGCAACAACAAAATCAACAATCCAAGACACAAATAAATGCTTCTGAAGAGTTGCAAATAAAAGCATCGGTAAACAAAACAACGGTTTATCAAGGCGAACAATTGGTTGCTACCTATAAACTTTATACCAAAATAGGAATTGCAGGAAACGAACTCATTAAAAATGCTGCACTCAATGGTTTTTGGAGTCAAGAAATTGATTTAGGGCAAACCCAATGGACAGAAGAAGTTATTGGAGGTTACCGTTGGCACGTTGCTACCATTCGTAAAATTGTACTTTTTCCGCAGCGTTCGGGTAATTTAGAAATAGATCCTATTGAAATGCGTTTTGTTACCCAAAAACGAGTAAGTGGTGGACAAAGTGTGTTCGAACAATTTTTTGGAAGAGTGGTTGAAGAAGAACACATTTTAAAAAGTAAACCCATTAAAATAAATGTGTTGCCTCACCCCGAACCCAAACCTGCTGATTTTATAAACGCAGTTGGAAAATTAGACATGAAAGTTGATGTTTCTGCCAATGAAGTTAAGGCAAACGAAGCCATTAACATAAAAATTAAAATTAGTGGAAATGGAAACTTGCCATTAATTGATAAAATTAACATTGATTTCCCGAAAGATTTTGAAGTATATGACCCAAAAATTACCGATAATACTAGCACAACAAGCAATGGCGTAAGCGGAACAAAAGAATACGATTACCTCATTATTCCTCGTTATCCAGGCAATTACAACATCAATCCTATTTCTTTTTCGTATTTCGATCCTGCTACAAAAAAATATGCAACCATAACCTCAAACCCATTAACATTTAAAATACAAAAAGGAGATGGATCGGCTGCAAATATGACTTATTCATCAGGGAATAAAGAAGACATTAAACTCTTGGGAGAAGATATTCGGTTTATTCATACCAACAACCTAATTTTTATCAATCCCAACGATAATTTTTATGGTAGTTGGAAATTTTATTTATTAATGATTCTTGCTCCCCTCCTATTTATTCTTACTTTTATCTTTAGAAATAAAATTAGAGCAGCCAACAGTGATTTAGCCTTAGTTAATAGCCGAAAAGCAAATAAATTGGCTATAAAATTATTAGCATCGGCAGAAAAAAGTTTAAAAGAAAACAACAAAAATGCGTTTTATGAAGCGGTTTCAAAAGCATTGTTTGGTTACATTGGAAATAAACTAAACATTTCAACTTCCGAATTAACGCAAAACAACATAAAAGAAAAACTGTTGGCAAAATCGGTTTCCGAAACAACAATAAAAGAATTAATAGACACACTCGATTTGTGTGATATGGCTCGCTTTGCTCCCGTTCCTGTTGCCGAACAAACCGTTTATGAAAGTGCAAAAAATAGCATTCAAAAATTAGAAAAGGAAGTAGTTAGGGGTTAGGAATTAGGAATAAGGTTTTAGTAGTAAATCTGCGAGAATCTGCGAACCGAGCTTGCGAGCTCAACGAAGTTAAATCTGCGGGAGAAAAATGTGTGAATGTAACAACTAACTAATGCCTATTGCCTAATCACTTACAAACTTTATGAACTTTCAACTTAATTAAAACTTATGGAAAAATATCAAGAAAAAATGTTTAAAAACAATGAGTTACAAGGGAAAACAATACTTGTAACGGGCGGAGGAACAGGCTTAGGAAAAAGTATGGCACATTATTATTTAGAATTAGGAGCAAATGTAATTATCGCTTCCCGAAAAAAAGAAGTAATAGATGAAGCTGTTGCTGAACTAAAAAAAAGCACAGGAAAATCAAACATTGTTGGTTACGAATGTGATGTGAGGGATTACTTAAATGTAGAAAAAGTAATAGAACAAGGAATTGAAACTTTTGGCGAAATTAATGGCTTGGTAAACAATGCCGCAGGAAATTTTGTTAGTCCAACCGAACGCTTATCCAACAAAGCATTTGATGTAATTACCGATATTGTTTTAAAAGGCAGTTACAATTGCAGTTTGGCATTAGGAAAATATTGGATAGAAAAAAAAATAAAAGGAACGGTGTTAAACATTGTAACCACTTATAGCTGGACAGGTTCTGGTTATGTAGTTCCTTCAGCATGTGCAAAAGCAGGCGTATTAGCACTCACTCGCTCGTTAGCATCGGAATGGGCAAAATACGGAATAAGAACCAATGCCATTGCTCCAGGTCCTTTTCCAACACAAGGTGCATTTAGTAGGTTGTTTCCCGAAAACCTTGCAAAATTAATCGATCCGTTAAAAAGAATTCCTTTAAAACGATTTGGTGATCATCAAGAATTAACCAATTTAGCAGCCTATTTAATGTCCGATTTTTCGGCATATATTAACGGAGAAGTAATTACCATTGATGCAGGAGAATGGATATACAATGCAGGAGAATTTAACTCTTTTGATAATATTCCTTCAGCAATGTGGGACGAAGTAGAAAAACACGTGAGAGGGAAAAAGTAAATTGTTAATTGATAATTGATAATTGAAAACTAACTACATTTTGATGAAGATTATAAAAAACATACAACAAAAATTTGGTGAATTTGTGTTGAAAAGCAAACAAAAAAATGTTTCAAGACATATTAAAGCGGTTGGTTTTGATAAAGCAATAGAAATTGGTGTTCTATATGATGCAACCAACAGAAATGACTGTGAAACAGTTAAACATTTTGTTAACTATCTCATTGAAGAACGAAAAAAAGTGTTGGCGTTGGGATATATCAACAGTAAGGATTCATCCGAAATTGTTAAAGCCCATTTGAATTACAACTATTTTGACAATAAAAATCTATCAAAAATACTCATTCCTAAAGGAAAAGAAATTGAAAATTTCATAAATACTCCTTATTCCATATTGATTGATTTAACTACAAAGCCTTGTTTTCAAACAAAATACATTGCAACACTTTCTAAAGCTCGTTTTAAAGTAGGTGCTTCGGGCGATTATCGTGATGGGACTTGTGATTTAACAATTTCTTTAACAGAGAATAAATCTATGGAATATTTTATTATTCAACTCAAGCATTACTTGAAAATGATACATAACTAAAAACCCTTTTGAAAAAATAAACTAATCGCTTTTATAAACAAAAAAAATCTAAAAACCGATTACAAACACCTTTTCACCTTTTGCTGATGGGCTTGTTTTTCGTCCATGGTGTTTTGCTTAGCAGTAAACAATACCTTACATTCGCCCGTTTTCATTTCTTCCAATTCTTTCATTGCTTTATCCATTTCTGCATCATCTTCAGTTTCCATAATTAAATCATTCAATGCTTTTTGTTTTTTCACACAATCGCAAAAAGACAAACCGCCCTCTTCAACAACTTCTGCTGCATTGGCTTTCATGGCATCTTTTAGCGAAGTTGGTCCTTCTTCTATTTCTTCTTGGTAAACACCTGTTGAACTGGTATCGGCAGCAGTTATTTCCGAATGTTCGTTAATAAGAACTTCTGGTTCATTTTGTTCTTCTATGATTTCTTCATGTTGAGTTTCGGAAGTGCAAGAAACAAAAATTAAAACAACAAAAAGAAGTAGAAAATTTTTTAGTTTTAAGTTTTTCATTTAAATAGTTTATTTTGAGTTTATTTTGAGTACGAAAATATAAATTAAATTAAAACTTACCTAAAATTGAACGATTAAATTTCCGCACGCTCTAATTAGTGCCTGTCCTAAAGTCAAGAGTTTGGTTCAGAACTGAGCGAAGCGAACTCACGAACACAACTAAAAAACAATTTAATATTGTGAGTAATGTTCGACCCCGATAGCTATCTGGATGACTGATTTAAAAAACGAGAATAACGAAGAACCGAGCAAAGTGAGCTCACGAATACATCTAAAAAACAATATATTTATGAGTAAATCGGACATTATGGACAAACTCTAATTAAAAAAGCAATGTGAATAACTAATAAAAAACAACATCCATAAAATAAGTGTTTAGCATAAATTTGCTTCTTGATGAAAAAGGCAATACTACTTCTATTTTTACTTTCATTGTTTATTCAAACTGCATTTGCTGAAATGCTCAATATTGGTATTCTTGATAAACAAGCCGTTACTTCATTCATTTTCTACCCACAAGAAGGTAAGTACATTGTTTATACAGAAAGTGGCAAACTCGAAGAAATTGATAATACTGAAATTATTGAACTCTCTTTTTGGAATAATAAAATAACGGTAAAATCCTTAGAAAAGGATTATGGTTCTTTCTTAAAAATAAGAATAATAGGTGTTGCAACAAAAAATGCGTTCAAACTTAAAACAAATAAACCGTTGGGGAAAATAATTAAATACGAAGATAATCTTTTTATAAGGATTCATCCTTACAATAATTATTTACAGCTCATTAATAATATAGACATTGATAATTATGTTGCAGGAGTTGTTGAAGCAGAAGTAGGAAAAAATCCTCCTGAAGAATATTTTAAATTGCAAGCCATTATTTGCCGTACTTATGCCCTGAAAAATATAAAAAAGCACGAAAATGAAGGATTTAGCTTGTGCGACAAAGTACATTGTCAAGCATATCACGGAAAACCAAAATCCGAAATTATTCATCAAGCAGCAGAGTTAACCTCCAACATTGTTATTGTTGACAGTGAAATCAATCTTATTACAGCAACATTTTTTTCAAATTGTGGTGGACAAACAGCTAATTCTAAAGATGTTTGGCACTCAAATTTATATTATTTAAAATCAGTAAAAGACACTTTTTGTTTACACGAAAATAATTCCATTTGGAGCAAAAGAATTCCAAAAGGAGATTGGATTCAATACCTAATTACGCAACATAACTATCCCAAAGAAAACCTAAAAGACAATTGCGACATAGAATATTTTCAACTTAACAGAGAACAGTATTTTGAAAAAAACAATGTTCAAATACCATTTGTTAAGCTTAGAAATGATTGGAATTTAAAATCTGCTCAATTCGATGTGACTTTAGATAATAATTTTGTTATTTTGTCAGGAAAAGGTTTTGGACATGGCGTTGGTCTTTGCCAAGAAGGAGCTATGCGTATGGCAAAAATAGGCTATTCTTATGCTGATATTTTACATTTTTATTATGAAGGCGTTCACATGATTAATTTAAAATCGTTGAATTTTTTTAAAACAGACTTTTAAATCTAAAAATTTATGAAAAACTTAAATGTATTTGGAGAACCTTTAATTTCGTGCAGTACAAAACCACTGACAGGATATTTCAGAGATGGGTGTTGTAACACTGATAAATCTGATACTGGAATACATACTGTTTGTGTGGAAGTTACTGAAGAATTTCTCATTTTTTCAAAAAATGTTGGGAATGACTTGTCCACCCCTCATCCCGCTTTTGGTTTTGATGGTTTAAAACCTGGCGATAAATGGTGCTTGTGTGCATTACGTTTCAAAGAAGCTTACGAAAATGGTGTTGCTCCAAAAGTAGTCTTAGAAGCAACAAACGAAAAAACCCTAGAAGTTGTTTCTATGGATATTTTAATTAAACACGCTTCTTATAATGTGAAATTATAAGATTAAAATAATCCTATTTTTGATTCTGTATTAATCAAAAATAACTAATTTCACAGTATTGTAACATAAAACTTCATAAGTGAAATACGCCATCTACGGAAAAAAAGTAAACGAAAAATACCTTTCTTCCATCCAGTTTTTCTTTGATGAATTAGACCGTAATCATATTTTGGTTACTGTTTATAGCACTTTTCATCAATTTTTAGAAGAAAACTCAATTCAATTTAACCAATCAATTACTATATTTTCTTCCCATTCCGAATTAAAAGACGTGGATTATCTAATCAGCATTGGTGGAGATGGAACTTTTTTAGAAACCATCACATTGGTTAAAGATAGTAATATTCCTGTTTTAGGAATAAATACAGGACGATTAGGTTTTTTATCAAGTGTTACTACCAATGAAATAGCTCAAGCAATATCTAGTTTGATAAATGGAGCGTATGAAATTGATAGACGAACCATGTTAAGCATTGAAACAGATAATCAACTTTTTGGTGATGCTAATTATGCTCTTAATGAAATTACATTACAGCGTTCGGATAGTTCTACAATGATTACCGTACACACTTATTTAGACAATGATTTTTTAAATTCCTATTGGGCTGATGGTTTAATTATTTCTACACCAACAGGCTCAACAGCATACTCCTTAAGTTGTAATGGTCCCATTCTCTTTCCGAGTTCCGAAAGTATCATCCTCACCCCTATTGCTCCTCATAATTTGAATGTTCGTCCACTTATCATTCCAGATAACAAAGTGCTTTCTTTTCAAATCGAGGCACGAACAGATTCTTTTTTAGTTGCATTAGATTCTCGATTTAAGTCTGTACCTATTAATACTACTTTTCAAATAAAGAAAACACCACACACAATCAGTTTAATTCGACTCAAAAATCACACGTTCTTAAACACACTCAGAAATAAACTTATGTGGGGAATTGATAAAAGGAATTAATGCTTCTATTCTCCAAAAAAACTTAAATGTAAATTTTCAGACATTCAACTTTATATAGAATTTATACTTTTACAAATAAAACAAGAAATTATGTCAACAGAAACAAAACTCTGGCATTTAGAAAATTTTAATTTACTAGAATGCCTTTCCTTACCGGATAAAATTAAAATGGCTAGCAAAATAAAAGATAGCTTTATAAAGAAAAATGAATATATCTTTTTCCCTGATGACCCTTCATCTATAGTGTTTTTCTTAAAAAAAGGAAGGGTTAAAATAGGTACTTACTCCGATGAAGGAAAAGAAATTATTAAAGCCATTTTGGGCCCAGGTGAAATTTTTGGAGAGTTGAGTTTAGTTGAAGAAGGTAAACGAAAAGATTTTGCTATTGCGTTGGATAATGAAGTGAAAATTTGTGCGATAACAATTGAAGACATGGAAGAAATTATGTCAACTAATTCCAGTTTAAATTTAAAAGTTACCAAACTTATTGGCTTACGATTGCAAAAAATTGAGCGAAGATTAGAATCTATTATTTTTAAAGATGCCAGAACCAGAATTATTGATTTTATAAAAGAAATGGGTTATGAAAATGGTCAAAAAATTGGACATGAAATTTTGGTTAAACATTTTCTCACTCACCAAGATATAGCTAACTTAACAGCTACATCTAGGCAAACTGTTACCACTATTTTGAATGAATTAAAAGAACAAAATCTTCTACATTTAGAGCGGAACCGTTTTTTAATAAGAGATATTGAAAAATTAAAATAAAATTGAATCAACATACATCAACATACACGCTATTTATTGGAAATAATTGCTTAGGTTGTAAGCAAATTCTTGATAAACTTAATAAACTAAATATTAATATTACTGTAATTAATATTCATAACGAAAAACCAAATTTGCCTTTTTCTATACTGATAGTTCCTGCATTAATTAAAAATGACAGGTTAATAGCGTATGGAATTGATATTGTTAAATATTTGAAAACTAATTATTATAAGAGTTAGTCTAATAATCTTACTTTCCGTTTGAAGCCAAGTCTTTGTTTAATAACCTGCAGACTTTATACCAATTCTATTTTTTGTTCTTTTACCAAAAACTTACATCAAAAATAAGAATTGTAAAATTTGGTGGGTTTTGTTTGCGTTTTATCAGCAATAGCACCATGTTGAGTGGTTATTTCCAAAATGGAAACAACCACTTTTTCATTTAACTCTCCGCTTTCAAAAATGTTTTTTAAATGCTTTGATATAGCAGGAATCTTTACTTCAAAAAGCTCGGCTATTTTGATTTGCGGAAGCCAAATGGTTTCGTTTTGCAGCATAACATCCACCTTTATATCACCCTTGTCGGTTTTATAAAGTAGAAATTGGCTGTTGGGTTGATATTTCGATAAATCCATATTTATTTCTTGCTTTTCTTTTTAAGAATTGATTTCTTCTTCTTCTTTTGTTTTTCTACCAAAAACATACATCAAAAATAAGAATTATTTTAGCTTTGTAGAGATATAAGTCCTTAGTCTCTATCGCTCTTGCCTCGCTTCAGACTAAGGACAGGGAGGTGTTTTTCTCATTTTTTTCTGCTGTATAAATGAATTTTTCCTGCTGGAAAATACATCAAACTAAATGTTGTGTCAGTAAGTCCTAAAATTTCGTATTGCAATGTGTCCGTCTTGTTAGTTAAAATTAAGAATTCTGAATTTTCTGTTTCCTCTACAAATTCAGGTAATTTATCTGTGATTGAAATTGAATAATTGTCGTCAGCGTTAGCTTGCTTACCCTTATAATTAAAAGTCCACCGATAATTATTTATCGTCAACGAAGCTAAACTGTCTTGGTCGTGAAACCAAAGTCCTTGCATTAATTGAATTGTTGTTTTTGATTGAAATGTCAGTCTTTGCAATTTAATTGTCTCTTGTCCACTAGTAGGAATTTTAATTTCTACTTTGTCGTAGTGTTTAAAGTCAGCGATAACAGTCATCGGAGGGCAACGAAAACCACCTGAAACATTCGATAATTCAAAATGTCCCATTGTGTCGGTTGTCGTTTTGCTCCATTCCTTGTTTTTATTATAAACTGTCACGCCTTGCAAGGGTCTACTTGTTTCCTTGTCAATAACTGTCCCTGAAACTCGCTGATAACAGTCACAAGAAGTCAGAAAAATAAGTCCGATTAATATGGTCGTTATTCTTGTCAACGTGTCGTCTTTTAAATGCCCTATAACTTATTTATATGTGTAACAAAACTACATATACATCCAAATTGGGTAGATATGTGTAGCTATTATCACATATATACAAATATATACTTTATTTACAAATCACCAAAATAGCTTTATCTGCTTTCCTTTCAAGAGTGTTTGAACTATCGGAATAGCACATCATAGCCTCTATTTAACAAGGTTCCTCCTGAATGACATTAAGTTAAGAATATAAACTAGCCAACTATTTTTTCGCCAAAAGCATTTAAATCAACTCCATCAAAATTTCCTGAACTCATTAGTAGCAACACACTATTGTTCCAGTTTTTATTTTCTAATACGTTTACCAATTGTTTAGAATCGTTAATTACCTCAACATTATCGGAAGCAAAAGCGTTTTTAACTTCTGTAGGTGTAATGTGTTCTAGTTTTTTATGTTCCAAGGTATGTTCGCTGTAGTAAACATAAGCTTCATCAGCATCGCTCATGGCATTTTTATATTCTTTTAAAAAGTTTTTATTTAAACTGCTAAACGTATGTAACTCCATGCAAGCTACAACTTTTCTGTCAGGGTATTGTTGTTTAACAGCTTTGGTAGTTGCTTTTAATTTTGATGGTGAATGGGCAAAATCTTTGTAAACAGCCGTTGTTTCACTTTTGGCAATTAATTCTAATCGTTTTGCTGCTCCTTTAAATGTAGCTATTGCCTTAAAAAAGTCAGCATCATCAACACCCAATTGATGGCAAATTAATTTTGCTCCATTTATATTTTGTAAATTATGGTCGCCAAAAACCATAAGAGGAATATTTCCAACTTCTGTTTTAAGAAAAGTAGTTCCTTTTTCAATGTAATTAGCTGGTGTTGAATAACCTTCCTTTTTAATTTTTGAAGTGTTTTTGATAACCAATTTTTTTAAAACAATATCATTTTCGCAATAGGTTAAATAACCATTGGGTTCTATTTGATTAATAAAAATGTCAAATTGTTCGATATAGTTTTCAAAAGTTGGAAAAACATTAATATGATCCCAAGCAATTCCACTTATTAATGCAATATGAGGTTTATATAGATGAAATTTTGGTCTTCTGTCAATAGGAGAAGAAAGGTACTCATCTCCCTCAAGAATAATTACAGGTGCATCTGTTAGTTGAACCATGGTGTCAAAACCTTCCAATTGAGCTCCAACCATATAATCAAAATCAAAGTTGCATTTTTCTAACACATGCAACACCATTGCTGTAATAGAAGTTTTTCCATGACTTCCTCCTATAACTACCCTGGTTTTGTTTTTTGATTGTTCGTAAATATACGCTGGATAAGAATATATCTTTAATCCTAATGCTTGAGCTTTGAGTAATTCAGGGTTATCAATTCTGGCGTGCATTCCTAAAATAACAGCGTCTATTTTAGACGTAATTCTAATTTCATCCCAACCGAATTTTTCAGGCAAAAGCCCATAAGAAGCAATTCTACTTTTACTTGGCTCAAAAATTTCATCGTCAGAACCGGTAACTTGATATCCTTTTTTGTGTAAGGCTATGGCTAAATTATGCATAGCACTACCTCCTATTGCAATAAAATGTACTCTCAAAATATAGATTTTGTGTTACTATAAGTATTTTTTTTTCTCGCAATCCCGTTTTTTCTTTTTTTGCCACAGATTACTCAGATTTTCGCAGATTTTTTTGCAGATTTTTTAAATAAAAAAACGAAATCTGTGTATGTAATCTGCGAAAATTAGTGTAATCTGTGGCATAATGAATAGCTGAAAGGATTATAAATCATTTTCACTAACAACTTTTCCGCTAGCGTATTTCACTTTTTTTGTGGGTTTACCAGTTTCATCAAAAAGTGTCCAAGTGCCTATTCGTTCATAATCAAAAATAGATTTGTTATACTTCATTTCTCCTTCTTCTTTAAGTTGTCCGTTTGCGTGATAATAAATTTGTTTTAAAATTAATTTTTTCTTATCGGTAAGTGTAAGTGTATTTTCTGGTGTTCCATTTTCAAAATAATTTGCTTTAAAAACATAATATTGAATGTTTTTGTCATATTCTTCAACAAATTCCGGACTTCCATTTGGATAAAAATCTTTCCATTTCACAGCTTGATTTTCGATGTATTCTATTTCTGACTTTATTTTTCCATCAGAGTAATAAATAGTCATTTTACTTTTTTTAATGTCCGTCATTCTGAAATTCCGTTCCACTTTTCCATTTGGAAAATAGTTTTTATACACTTTTAGTTGTCCATCCACATAGAAACCTTTGTGTAATAACTGACCACTTTTGTAGTAATCTTCAATATATCCATTTGCAGCATATCCTCTTGCATCATTTCTTATGGAATCTTTTCCTAGCATAATGTTGAGTGGTTCGTATTTAATAATACCAAACTTTTCATCAACAACATCTTCAGGGGCGTAACTTTCTTGTGATTTAACGGTTTGAACTAATGTTATCAAACTAATAATTAATAAGTATTTAAAAATTTTCATGTGTTTATATTTATTGTTATTAAATCGGACACATGGAAGTCGCCTATAATCATTCTCCTGTGTGTTAAACTTTTTAACATGGCTCGTTTCATGTGTATTTTATTTTTTTATAACTACGTATAAATTAGTATAATGTTTTTATTTATTTTCAGATTTTACAAGTTTAGCGATTTTAATGTTTAAAAAACCAAAAAACATGGTCATAATTGGACTAAGAATATTAAAAAAGCAATACATAAAGTAATCGCCAGTTGCGACACCTAATACTGTTGAATGGTAGGCGCCACAAGTATTCCAAGGCACTAAAACAGAGGTAACAGTTCCTGAATCTTCTAAAGTCCTACTCAACACTTTTGGGTGCAACCCTCTTTTTTTATATATTTTGGCAAACATTCTACCGGGAACAACAATTGCTAAATACTGATCGGAAGCAGTTAAGTTAAACACAACACATGAGGTAGTTGTTGTTGCAATTAAAGAGCCTGTTGACTTTGCAAAAATCATAATAGATTTAGTGATGGTTTTTAACATACCTGTTTTTTCCATAACTCCTCCAAAAATCATAGCACAAATAATTAACCATATTGTATTGAGCATTCCTTTCATTCCTCCAGAAGAAAGTAATTCATTTACAAGATTATTGTTGGTAACAATAGCTATATCTGTTGTCATTGCATTAACAACTACTTCATAAGCAGCATAAAAAAAGTTACTGTTTTCTGATAAATTCCTAATTAAATTTGGTTGAAAAATAACTGCAAATATACCTCCTAAAATACTGCCCAAAAACAATGCTGGTATGGCTGCAACTTTTTTAACAATTAATCCTATAACTACAACAGGCACCACAAATAGCCAAGGTGTAATGTTAATTTTTGAGGCTATTGCTATTTTGAGTGCATTTACCTCTTCCACGCTTCCTGTTGAAGTAAATGTAACCCCAATAATAAGAAACAACACAAGTGTAATGGTTATGGAAGGTATGGTTGTGTAAGCCATATATTTAATGTGCGTAATTAAATCTGTTCCAGCCATTGCAGGAGCTAAATTGGTGGTATCAGATAATGGCGACATTTTATCTCCAAAATAAGCTCCTGAAAGAATTGCCCCAGCAACTAATCCTTTATCAAAACCAAGCACCCCTCCTATTCCTATTAATGCAATTCCAACGGTAGCAGCTGTAGTCCATGAACTTCCTGTAGCAATAGAAACAATAGAACAAATAATGCAAGTGGCTGGCAGAAAAAATAAAGGATTTAAAATATCCAATCCATAATAAATCATGGCTGGAACAACTCCACTCAACATCCAAGTGCCAGCCAAAGCACCTATCAACAATAAAATAATTAATGCCGGAAGAGCAGATTTAATACTTTTAACAATACCTTGCTGAATAAATTCCCATTTATAACCAATAGACATTGCCACAACAACAGCAACAGCAGTTGATACTAATAATGCCAATTGATTTGCTCCTCCTAGTGCATTGTCTCCAAAAACTTTTAACACATTTAAAATTAGAAGTCCAACTAAAACCAAAATAGGTAATATTGATTGAAATAAATTAGGCTTTCTATTGTTATCCATTGCAAAATTGTTCTAGTGCGTAAATGTAAAAATAAATTATTGAAGATTAAAATTAAGTTATCATTTGTTGGTAAACAATTCTTCTATTTTCTTTGTTGCCAAATTAAAATTATATAGTAAGTTTATAACCTCATTTATAGCTCATGATTTCTGTTCTTATTCCTATATATAACTTTGATGTTTGTGCGTTTGTGAATAAGCTACATACTCAAGCCATAAAAGCATCTATCCCATTCGAAATCATACTAATGGATGATGCTTCAACATCTTTTAATAAAGAGAAAAATAGTTCATTAAAATCGCTTCCCTATCTTAAATACATTCAATTAGAAACAAATGTAAGTAGATCTAAAATCAGAAATTTATTGGCGAATGAAGCTATTTATGAAACCTTACTTTTTTTAGATTGTGATTCTGATATTTCAAGTGACTTTTACTTGAGTAATTATATCAATGAATGTAATAAAAATGTAGTTGTATGTGGAGGAACAATTTATCAACAAAATGCTCCAACAGATAAAAAAATGATGTTGCGATGGAAATATGGAAAAAATAGAGAAGTTAAAACTGCTTTAGAAAGAAACAACAATCCTAATTCTGCTTTAACAACCAACAACTTTCTAATTTCAAAAAGTATTTTTAATCAAATTAAATTTGATGAAACTATTGTAAAATACGGACATGAAGACACTTTGTTTGGCTACGAATTAAAGAAAAACAGAATCACAGTCAAACACATTGATAATCCGTTAATTCATGTAGGATTGGAAAATGCTGATGTTTTTATGCACAAAACCAATCAAGGTATTGAAAATTTAATTGAAATAATTGAACTTCATAAAATTGAAAATGATTTTTTTAGTGATGTTCGCCTATTAAATTACTTTTATTTCATCAACAAGCTAAAATTAAGACCCGCATTTCATCTTTTAAATAAAATATTTAGTCAACACTTATTTAATCATTTAACCAAAAGTGATAATCCCAAACTCATTTTGTTTGATGTTTACAAACTACTCTATATCAATAAATTTAGGTTAAACAAATAGTATGATTTATAAATTAGCCTTTGTTTGCATCCTCACAAACAAAAGAAAATATCGTTTGTGCGACACAAACGATGGCTAAAAAGAACAACCTATCTCAGGTTAAAATATTAACTCTATTTTTTTTAATTCGTAATTAAAAATCGTCAATCACCCTCCCTACCCTCCCTCAAGGGAGGAAACCAAACGTACATTGTCAATCAAAAATTGTAATTTATAAATCAAAAATCGTAAGTCGTAAGTCGTAATTCATAATTCGTAATTCAAAAAGTAAAAAATAGCAATAAAAACCATTAAATTTGAAGCGAAAATTAAAAAAGTACCTTATTGGTATTTCCATTTAATGCTAATTTAAAAAATGTCAGACGAACAAAACCCAGAAAGAGACGAAGAATTTGAAGATTCTAATGAGAGCAATTCACTAGAAAATGTTATCCAGATATCAGGAATGTATAAAGACTGGTTTTTAGACTATGCTTCCTATGTGATATTGGAAAGAGCAGTACCGCATTTGCATGACGGATTGAAGCCCGTTCAACGAAGAATTTTGCATTCCATGAAAGAAATGGATGATGGTCGTTACAACAAAGTAGCGAACATCATTGGAAACACCATGAAATATCATCCTCATGGAGATGCTTCCATAGGAGATGCGTTAGTGCAATTAGGACAAAAAGACCTCCTTATAGATTGTCAAGGAAACTGGGGAAACATTTTTACTGGCGATAGATCTGCTGCTCCACGTTACATAGAAGCTCGACTAACAAAATTTGCATTGGAGGTTGTATTTAATGCTAAAACAACTACTTGGCTCGCTTCTTACGATGGCAGAAACAAAGAACCTTTTACATTACCTGTTAAATTTCCACTTCTTTTAGCTCAAGGAGTTGAAGGTATTGCCGTTGGATTAGCGTGCAAAATTCTTCCTCATAATTTTAATGAACTAATTGATGCATCCATTGCTTATTTAAGAGGAAAAAGTTTTACGCTACTTCCTGATTTCATTACGGGTGGTTCTGCCGATTTCTCTGGATATAATGATGGAATAAGAGGTGGTAAAGTTAAAGTAAGAGCTAAAATTATTCAGGAAGATAAAGTTACCTTAAAAATAACAGATTTACCTTTTGGAGTTACCACCGACAAACTCATAGAATCAATACTTAAAGCAAATAACAGTGGTAAAATAAAAGTAAAAAAAGTAGAAGACAATACCTCTGATATGGTAGAGATTATACTTCATTTACCTTCAGGAGTTTCTCCCGATAAAATGATAGATGCTCTTTATGCTTTTACCGATTGTGAAATTTCAATTTCTCCAAATTCTACTGTAATTGAAGATGATAAACCTAAGTTTTTGGGCGTTACCGAAATGCTAAAAATTTCCACCGATCAAACTGTGGGATTGCTAAAACTAGAACTTGAAATTAGAAAAAATGAACTTGAAGAACAATGGCATTTTTCATCGTTAGAAAAAATATTCATAGAAAATAAAATTTATGTTCAATTGCATGGTTTGGGCTATGAAGAAGCTATTGAAAAAACATTAGAACTACTCATTCCATTTAAAAACAAATTATTAAGAGCTGTTACGGACGAAGATGTTAAGCATTTACTAGAAATTAAAATGCGAAGAATTACACGTCATGATGCCGAAAAAGCCGATGAAAAACTCATTGCTTTAGAAGAAGAATTAGCTAAAACCATTCATCATTTAGAGCATTTAGTCGATTTTGCTGTTGAATATTTTAAAGACCTTAAAAAGAAATATGGTGAAGGACGTGAACGAAAAACAGAAATTCGTTCGTTTGAAAACATTGATGCAGCTAAAGTTGCCGTTAACAACGCTAAACTTTATGTAAACAAAGAAGAAGGATTTGTAGGTCATGGCTTAAAAAGAGGCGAAGGTGAATTTGTTACCGATTGTTCTGATATTGATGATATTATTGTTTTTAGAGAAGATGGAAAGATGATGGTAACCCGCATTTCTAACAAAACTTTTGTTGGAAAAGGAATAATCCATGTTGGCGTATGGAAAAAAGACGATAAGAGAACCATTTACAATATGATTTATCAAGATGGAAAATTAGGTGCAGCAATGATGAAGCGTTTTGATGTAACTTCCATAACAAGAGATAAAGAGTATGACTTAACAAAAGGAACTGCTGGTTCAAAAGTATTATGGTTTACTGCAAATCCAAATGGTGAAGCCGAAACAGTACTGGTTAAACTTCGACCTAAAGCAAATGTTAGAAAACTCAAATTTGAAATTGATTTTTCTGAACTCGCCATTAAAGGAAGAGGAGCTAATGGAAATAAAGTAACCAAATACCTTATTGCAAAAATTGAACTCAAGGAAAAAGGCGTTTCTACACTTGCTGCCCGAAAAATATGGTTTGACGACACTGTTCAACGCTTAAACTCTGAAGGACGAGGTGATTTCTTAGGTCAGTTTGGTGCTGACGATAAAATCCTAACCATAAAACAAAATGGTGAATATCAATTGGTCGGTTTTGATTTGTTTACAAAATTTGATGAGGATATGATTGTGATTGAAAAATGGAATCCAAAAAAACCTGTTACTGCCATTTATTTTGATGGTGAAAAAGAACAATATAATGTGAAACGGTTTTTGGTAGAACCAACTGATAAAAAAGTTTTATTTATTACGGATCACGAAAAATCATTTTTAGAAATTGTTTCGACAGATTGGCTTCCTCAAATACAATTAAATTTTGCAAAAATAAAAGGTACTGAAAAAGAACCTGAAATTTTAAATTTAGAGCAATTCATTGCCATAAAAGGATTGAAAGCAATAGGAAATAGACTTACAACCCACAAAATTAAAAATATTGATTTGCTGGAACCTTTGCCTTTTGAAGATATTCAAGAACCTGTTATAGGTGTTCAAGAAGAAGAAGAAGGATTTATTTCAGATGAACACGATAATGCTTCTACAATAGAAGAAAATGTAGTTGACCTAACATCTGTTGTTGATAGCGAAAAACAGTCTTCAACTAATTCTAATCAAAAACCAAAACCCATTAAAGATATTGTGGATGATGATGAAGCCAACCAGATGACTTTATTTTAAAAAAAAAGGATTCTTTCAATTGAAAAAACCCTTTTAAACTTATCTAAGGGTCTGTAATGAAATAAAGTGTACAGAATAGGCGAAGTTATTTTGTTTGCTAATAAGACGAAAAACACAGACATAGCAACGCTATGGCGAGTATTTTCAACGCAATTAGTGAGCAAAAGAGCAAGGCTAAATGTATAGTTTATTTCATTACAGACCCTTAGTGTTTCTACGTTGGAAACCCTGAACTTTCCTACTACATTTGTTATTAAATCTTGATTAAGCAACTCATCGGGGTTGAGATCTGGGCTATAAGTAGGTAAAAAGAACAGTTCTATTTTGTCTTTATGTTTTTCTATCCATTGCTTTACCTGTTTTGATTTGTGTATAGAATAGTTATCTACAATTAAAAATATTTTGCGTGGTGCTTTTTTACTAAGTTGCTTTAAAAACTTGATAAATTCTTTTGCACCAAAATTTCCTTTATGTATCATAAATCGCTTTGCTCCTCTTGGACTTACTGCTGATAACCATCTTCATCAATTTTTTATGGTTGGTTTATTGTATTTAGTTATCTTTGCTGACTTATTCAGAATAGCTAATGAAGCCCAAACAAAAAAAGTTTCAAAAACTCAAACACAAGTATCGGTTAGTTATACTTAATGATGATACTTTTGAAGAGAAATTATCCTTTCGTCTTTCTCGTTTGAATGTTTTTGCTGTAGTGGGGCTTTCTTCAATTTTGTTAATCGTTTTAGTAACGCTGTTAATCGCTTTCACTCCACTTCGTGAATTTATTCCTGGTTATGCAAATGTAACGATTAGAAAAATTGGTTTGCAAAATGCACTCAAAGTAGATTCGTTAGAAATAGCTTTATCTCAAAAGCAACTTTACATTGATAATATCAAAAATATTATTCAAGGAAATCCAATTAATTTTAGTCAAGAAGTACACATAGACTCCACAATTGATTATAAAAACATTGTCAATCAACCTGTTAAAGAAGATTCTTTATTGAGAAACATGGTAGAAACAGAGGAAAAATACTCCCTTTTTAAAAGTGCAGCTAAAACACCTTCAACCATAAGTAGTTTTATTTTCTTTAGCCCTATTAAAGGAACGATAACTCAAAAATTTAACATTAAAGGCACAGAAAAACATAGGGGAATTGACATTGTTGCTCCAAAAAACGAAGTTATAAAATCCACATTAAATGGCACAGTAATTTTTGCTGAATTTACCAATGAATCAGGTTATGTGATACAAATTCAACACGAGAGTAATTTATTATCTGTTTACAAACACAACTCCGTTTTATACAAAAAAGTAGGCGATAGAGTAAATGCAGGTGAAGTAATTTCCATCATAGGAAACACTGGTGAATTTTCATCAGGTCCTCACCTTCATTTTGAATTATGGTACAACGGTATTCCGCTAAACCCTGAGGAGTATATTTCTTTTTAAGTTAGTTTTACCGCAAAAATGCTAAGTTTACCATTTACGAAATTATAAAAAATATCGTTACTACTCAGCCGCTAAATTACTTGTCTAAAGACAATAAAAAAACAAAAAAATGCCACTGATTACACACCACGAAGTAGCATCAACACATCTTGAAAAAATAGATAAACTGTTGATAAATTTTCGCAGATTACATACACAGATTTGATTTTTCTTTGAAAAATCTGTGAAAAACCACGCAGTAGCATCAATACATTAATTTAAAATAAAAGATATATTGATAAATCTGTGTAAATTAGTGTTCCGATAGTTATCGGAATCTGTGGCAAAGAGAATAAAATAAGTGGCTGAGTAGTAACAAAAGATGGTCAAATGAAAACATACCAATTCCTCTATTTAAAAAGAGGAAAGTCTTACTGGCTGCATGATACAAAAAAAATGGAACGAACTTTTTTATCAAAAATAATGAATTTTTAACGGCTTACCCTAACCCTAGCACAGGACTATTCACCTTAAAACTCCCCGAACTAGTTACAAATGGAACATTAACCATTTTTGACTATACAGGCAAACAAATTTTACAACAACCCATTAAAACAGCAGCAAAAATAGACATCACCTCGTATGCAAAAGGCATTTATTTTTATAGGGTTGAAACAGAAAAAGAATTGTTTACAGGGAAAATAATAAAAAATTAACGTCATTGCGAGGAATGTAACGCAGTGGAATGACGAAGCAATCTGTTGAATAGAACCGTCATTGCGAGGAATGAGGCACGAATGACGAAGCAATCTGCCCTTCGATTAGACAGATTGCTTCAGCTCCTACGCTCAAAACCACGCAAAGGCTTCGCAATGACGGTAGTTGAGCAATGACGAACAAAAAAGAATTATGGAAAGAAGAGGAGCAGTATATATACTTACAAATAAAAATAATACAGTATTTTATACAGGAGTAACAAGTACCTTAAAAGCACGAGTTTTTGAATATAGGGAAAAAATGTATAAAACCAGTTTTACAGTAAAGTACAATGTAGATAAATTGGTTTCGGTATATTTAACTGGGTTTGTTGGAGTTATTAAAAAAACTTTACAAAGCTACATTTTCTTTAAAATCGACAGGTATTTTTTTTACTATTCCTTTGGCTTTTACTTTTATTTCTCCTTGCACATGAATAAGAACATTTTTTTTACCAATTATCCCCAAAACAAAAGGAATTGTTCCACTTAAAGCATTTTTTAGCGGTGTAGAAATTAGTATTTCATGAATTTCATTTGATTTTTTTGGGAGTATAAGTTTGTTTTGTAAAATGGTTTTACCAATTTTTTTGTCTTTAATATATAAATCTAAATCTCCATCAGTAATGTTTATTTTGTAGTTGTTGGGATTTTCGATTTGCAGCTCAACAAAAAATTCAATTTCAGAAATTGAAAATTTTTTCACACCAACACGTTCTACTTTATTAACTTTCACTTCTTTATATGAGTTACAGCTACCCATAAAAAAGCTACAGATAATTATAATGAACACCAAAAAAAGTGAAAAAACTTTATTAATCATTTGGTAGATAACTTTGAAAAATGTTCAAAAAATAATGGAATTGTTTCTATTCCTTTAAAATAATTGAAAATTCCATAATGTTCATTTGGTGAATGTATGGCATCGGAATCTAACCCAAAACCCATAAGTACAGATTTTAAACCTAATTCTTGTTCAAACAGTGCTACAATAGGAATACTTCCTCCGCTTCTAACGGGAATAGGTGTTTTACCAAATGTTTCTTCCATTGCATTTTTTGCAGCAACATAACCTGAAAAATCTGTTGGTGTAACATAAGGAGTTCCTCCATGATGGGCTGTAACTTTTACTGTAACAGAAGGAGGAGCAATGGATTTAAAATAAGTAGTAAAAAGTGCTGAAATCTCTTCAGAATCTTGGTGAGGAACTAATCGCATGGATATTTTAGCATAAGCTTTTGAAGGAAGCACTGTTTTTGCACCTTCTCCGGTATAACCTCCCCAAATTCCATTTACATCTAAAGTAGGTCTGATGGAATTTCTTTCATTGGTTGTATATCCTTGTTCGCCATCAACAGCTGCCAACCCAATAGATTTTTTGTATTCGTCTAAATTAAAGGGGGCTTTTGCCATTTCAGCTCTTTCTTCCGTGCTAATTATTTCTACTTTATCATAAAAACCAGGAATTGTAATACTGTTTTTATCATCTTTTAACTTGGTAATCATTTCGCACAAAATGTTTATCGGATTTCCTACCGCTCCTCCATATAAACCAGAATGTAAATCTCTGTTTGGACCTGTAACTTCAACTTCCATATAACTTAATCCTCTTAAACCTACTGTAATGGATGGGATAGAATTTGCAATTATCCCAGTATCAGAAATTAATATTACATCTGCCTTTAATTTCTCTTTGTTTTGTTTAACATAAGTTCCCAAATTTTCGGAGCCAATCTCTTCTTCTCCCTCTATCATAAATTTTACATTGCAAGTAAGTGAATTTGTTTGCATCATTACTTCAAGTGCTTTAATGTGCATATACATTTGTCCTTTGTCATCACAAGCTCCTCTTGCAAAAATTGCCCCTTCAGGATGTATTTCTGTTTTTTTAATTACTGGTTCAAAAGGTGGTGAAGTCCATAAATTAATGGGATCAGGTGGTTGAACATCATAATGTCCATAAACTAAAACGGTTGGTAAATTAGTGTCAATTATTTTATCAGCATAAACAATAGGATGACCCGCTGTTGGGCAGATTTCTACATGGTCTGCTCCAGCTTCAATTAATCTCTTTTCTACTTCTTGAGCAGTTCTAAGTGTTTCGTTGTTGTACGTTGAATCGGCACTTATTGAAGGAATTTTCAATAATTCAATAAGTTCATCTAAAAATCGTTGTTTATTTACAGCAATATAATTATTGATGGAATCTTTTTTTTCTGACATAATAAATGGTTTTATTTAGACTCCAATATTACGAAAAATCATACGGATTATAAATTGAAATTGAAATTTAAAGTCCGAATATAAGAATGAAAATGAATATTATTTAATTTTAGAACGGCTGAACCTCCCCGTAAAATAAAATTGGTCGGGCTTGAATTGTATTATAGCTATAGTTTGTGTAGCACAGATGATATTTCTTTTATTTGTGGGGTGTGCAGCAAATTTTTTTTAGAAAAAAACAATTATAATGAAAGTTTTGAAACATAACAAGAATTAAGTAGGGAAGTAACCTTTGATAAATTTATGTGTGAAACTTTAGTAATAAATTAGTTAACGAACTAATGTAACTTTACCAATGTATTCGTGTTTCGTTTCACTAAAGTCGTACAATATCACTTTATAAACATACACATCTACCTGAGCGATATTTTTTCCACCATTAGCTCTACCATCCCACTTTTTTTCAATATCATTGGTATAAAAAATCATGTTGCCCCAACGGTCAAAAATCCACATTTCATAGTCTTTAAAGTTGGTTCCTTTTCCCGAAAACAAATCGTTTATACCATCTTTCTTATTTGGAGTAAATGAATTTGGAATATAAAAAGTAAATATAGGATCAACTCGTAAGCATTTAACAATGGTATCGGTACAATTATAAATGTTTGAAGCAACAAGAGTTACACAATAATCTCCCATATCATTATAAAAATGCTCTGGTGAAAAAATCGAACTGTAATTATTATTATCACTTAAAACATCTCCAAAATTCCACGACCATAAACTGGATTGTTGAGAAAGATTTGTAAAACTCACATTAGAATTGCTGGTGGTTATAGATTGAGGAGAATAAGTAAAATCGGCAATTGCTGTAGGAAATACATTTATTAAATTTACTTCTGTATGTGTTGCCGAGCAATTGTTGTTTGAAGTTGCAGTTAAAGTAATGGAATATATTCCCGATTCAGGATAACAATGCGATGGATTTTGAATAGTAGAAAAAACAGAATTATCACCAAAATCCCATATCCAACTGGTTATGTCTCCACTGCTTATGGTACTTAAATCGGAAAATTGTGTGCAAAAACTTTGACAACCACTGGAGTCGTTAACTAAAAACTGCACATTTGGTGTTGGATAAACTGTAACAGAATTGGTTATGGTATCAACACAACCCTTATTGGATGTTACCACTAAAGATGCATTGTATGTACCTGGATTATTATACACATAACCAGGGTTTTGTGAATTATTAACTGGAGAGCCATCACCAAATGCCCACAACCATGAAATGATAGTATCACCAATTACAGCTGAATTATCGGTAAACTGGGTAATATTTCCTACACACGCAGTTGTATTTAAAAATCCTCCTACAGGTAGAGCATAAACACTTACAGGTAAACTTATGGAAGACGAACAACCATTGCTCGATGTAGCGGTTAGTGTTACTGTAAATATTCCTTGCGAAGTATATAAATGATTGGGAGATTGAACTGAACTATTTGGCGTAAAATCACCAAAATTCCATTGCCAGCCAGTAATTGTACCCGATGAAATTGATGAAGTATTGTTAAAAAAGGTGGTATCGTTTAAACATTTCGGTAGAGCAGAAAAATTAGGATTAGGTAAAGGATTTACAACAATATTCATGGTATCAGCATTTTGACATCCACTGCTTGTTGTTACCATTAAAATAACCGAATATGTTCCACTATTAGCATAAATATGAGAAGGATTCTGTGATGTATCTATTGCTGAACCATCGCCAAAATTCCATTGCCAGCCAATAATTGTACCCGAAGAAATGGTTGAAGCATCGGTAAATTGGGTGGATTGATTTTCACATACTGTTGAAGCACTAAAAACAACGGTTGGTAATGAAGGTATAACAATATTTAGAGTGATGGTACTCGTACACCCATTGTTTGAAGTAACCGTTAATATTACCAAATATGACCCTGAGGCATTGTAAATATGGGTAGGATTTTGAAGATTAGAAATATTGTTAGAACCTGATGCTGAATCACCAAAATTCCAAGAAACACTAGTAATACTACCTGTACTTATGGTTGATGTATTTATAAAATTGGTTGGATTAAATACGCAACCAGGGGTATAATTAAAACTAGCTACTGGCAAAAAATAAACAGTTACCGATTTTGTTATAGTATCTGTACAACCTATTTGAGTAGTAACAATAAGTGTTACATTAAAAGTACCTGCCGAACTATAAGTGTGAGTAGGATTTTGGCTAGTTGAAAAATTGCTTGAGCCTGATGATGGTTCACCAAAATTCCACGACCATGAACTTATAATATCGCTGGAAACTGTAGAAGAATCATAAAATAAAGTCATGGTGTTTAAACAAACCGATGTTCCTGAAAAATTTGCATTTAGATCAGTAGGATTTGTAAGTACGTTCAATGTCATTTGTTTATTACAATTATTACTATCTGTTACCGAAACAGTATAATTGCCAGATGCTAAGTTTGATGCTGTTGAACCATTTCCACCAGAAGGAGTCCAAGAATACGTATAAGGTGTAGTTCCTCCTATTGCTGTTACTGTTGCCGAACCATCGTTATTATTACAATTTGCATTTGTTGTTGTTCCACTCAACACCAATTCAGTAGGTTCGGTAATAGTAACCGATGACGTTGTATAACAACCTGTCGAATCTGCTACAGTAATGTTATAAGTACCAGGAGAAAGACCTGAAATAGACGATGTAGAAACCCCAAGTGGAGACCAATAATAACTATAGGGTGGATATCCTCCAGTAGCATTACCTGTGGCATTTCCGTCCATTAAGCCATAACAAGTTACATGATTACTCGAGATAGTAACTTCAACGGGCGATAAAGGTTGCGTAATGGTTGTAGTTGCTGTTTTCTGACAACCAACGGCATCAGTAACAACAAGTGTGTAGGTGCCAGGTATTAGATTTGAAGCAATAGAAGTACTACCTCCAAAAGGAGACCAAGAATAAGTATAACTAGGCATTCCTCCAGAAACATAAGCGGTAGCCTGTCCATTATTACCACCATAACAACTCACATGAAATGGTGTAATGGTAATATTAATTGGGGGTTCTTCTGTTATAGTAGTTGTTGCTGTTGCAGAGCAAGTGCTACCTGTAACATCCCACACCGTTACTGTGTAGGTTCCAGCAGGTTTAGAAATAGAAGCGGTTGTTTCACTGGTATTCCATAAAAAAGAATAAGGTGATTGCCCTCCTGAACCTGTTGCTGTTATGGTGGTAGAATCTCCTACACAAACAATAGGAGGTGTTCCAATATTTGCAGTAACAGATGTGTTTTGAGTAACAGTAACACAAGCATTTGTTTGACACCCTCCAGCATCAGTAACTGTAACACAGTATATTCCAGCCCCTACAATAATTGAAGAACTGACTGCATTAGTATTCCACAAATAAGTATATCCTCCAAAACCCCCAGTAGCATTTGCTGTTATTGTTGTGGTAGAACCGTAACAAATATTTGCAGGAGTAGGAATATTAACAAGAAGTGTACTGTTAGAAGCCATTACACTTACCGAATCGTTAGCAGTACAACCATTACCATCCGTAACAACCACAGAATAGGATCCTGTTCCAACTGTTATTGATGAAGTAGTAGCACCATTATTCCATAAATAACTATATGCTCCTGAGCCACCGTTTGCAGATGTAGAAATGGTAATGGTAGTATTACAAGAAATAGAAGAAGAAGGAGAAGCAGTAATAGTAAGCAATGGAGGTTCAGTAATAGTAACTGCTGACGAAGTGGTAACGCAACCTTTTGAATCGGTTACTGTTACAAAATAACTTCCTATAGGCAAATTAGATGCAGTAGCACTATTTTGAACAGGATTTGTATTCCAAACATAAGTATAAGGGCCAGTTCCACCTGTAACAGTTGCTGTAGCTGTCCCGTTAGTTCCACCATTACAACTTACGTTTGTGCTGCTACTTATCGAAGCAGCTAAAGCCAAAGGTTCGGTAATGGTTGCTGTTACTTGAGTTGTACAGCCTTTTATATCGGTAATGGTAACTGTATAAAATCCTGCTGTTAAATTTACCCCTGTAGCATTTGTACCTCCACTTGGCGACCAAAAATATGTATATCCAGGTGATCCACCTGAAGCCGAAACAGTTGCACTTCCATTGTTTCCTCCATTACAGGAAACATCAGTTGTACTAACCAAACTACCTACAAGTGGTGTAGGTTGGGTAATGGTTGTTGAAACATTTTGCAAACAACCATTTATATCTGTAATAGAAATCACATAATTTCCTGCAACAAGGTTGGTTGCACTTTGTCCACTACCTCCTGTAGGGCTCCAGGAATAAAAGTATGGAGATGTTCCTCCTGTTGGGTTAACAGCGGCAGAACCATCATTCCCATTATAACAACTTACATGATTGTTTATTGTTACCGTAGCATTTAAAGGAGCAGGTTCTGTTACCGTTACAGGCATAGATTGAGTACAACCAATAGCATCGGTAACAGTTACGGTATAAGTTCCTGTTAAAAGATTAGATGCTGTAGCTGAAGAACCTCCGTAAGGCGACCAAGAATATAAGTAATTAGGTGTCCCTCCGCTAACATTTGCGATAGCTGTTCCATTATTTGCACCAAAACAAAGTACAGGAGTTGAGGTTGTGGTTACATTAAGTGGTGTTGCTTGAGAAATGGTAACGGATGCCGATTTATTACATCCAATGGCATCAGTAACTGTAACAGTATAATTACCTGCCAATGCTGTAATAGATTGGGTAGTTTGACTGTTGCTCCACAAATAACTATATGGTGCTTGTCCGCCACTTACCATTGCTGTTACCGTTGCAGTTGAACCGTTACAAACCACAGATGGTGTTGGTATATTTACTATGAGCTCAGGGTTTTGGGTAACCGTAACACATGCCGAAATAACACAACCTCCTCCGTCAGTTACTGTAACACAATAATTTCCTGCCCCAGCCACAATACTGCTTGTTGTAGCACCTGTATTCCACGAATAAGTGTAGCTACCAAACCCTCCATTGGCTACGGCTGTTAAAGTAGTGGTAGCACCAAAACAAAGAACTGGCGGTTGATTTATATTGGCTGTTAAAGTACTATTGGATGCAATTACGCTTACTGAATTAGTAGCCGAACAACCAACGGCATCAGTAACCGTAATCGTATAAGTTCCTGTATTTACAATAGTAGATGTGGTGGTTGCCCCATTACTCCACAAGTAACTCAATGTGCCTGTCCCACCAGATGCATTAGCCGAAATAATTGCTGTGGTACTACAAGAAATAGAATTATTTGGTGAAGTTGTAACAATTATTTGCGGGTTTCCAGCAATAGTAACAGTTGCTGTACCCGTACAACCACTTCCTCCAGTTCCTGTAATCGTAACAGAATATGTTCCTGCAGGCATATTAGTGATTGTTTGTGTGGTATGTCCTGTGTTCCATAAGTAAGTATAAGGAGCTATTCCTCCTGTAACATTGGCTGTTAAAGTTGCTAATTCACCATAACAAACTATACTTGGGGATGAAATAGCAACTGTAATTGGAGGGGAAATATTTATCACTACCTGATCGGAAACAGGAGAACACGCTCCATTTCCAGTTGATGTATAAGTAAGTATTATCAATCCTGAATTTAATTCAGCAGCTGTTGGGGTATAAGTTGCATTTCCTGTAGTGTTTGATGGAGAATAAGTCCCATTTCCACCCGACCAAATCCCACCTGTTGCACCAGTAACTGTTCCATTTAATGTAACAGATGTTCCACATATTGCTTGGTCTGGTCCAGCATTAATAACTGGAGTAGGGCTAACGGTTACTAAAACATTAGTGATTTGTTCGGGACATTCTGGGTAATTTTGGTCGTAAACAATAAAAGAATAATCGCCTCCGGCTGTGGCAGTATAATTAAGACTAGTGCCTACAACAGTCCCTAAACCATTAGCTCCGTTTGTCCAAGCATAAGTATAAGGAGGAACTCCTCCATTGACATTTCCTGTCAGTACTATTCCACCAGCATTAGAACAATAGACAGCCGGATTTGGTGTAACCGTATTTAATATTGGAGGAGAAAAAGTTATTCTAATGGTATCACAAAATAAACCAGGTGCAACGCAAGCACCGGCAGCAGGTGTTCCGCAAACTAAATAATCAACGTAGGGTGGTGCAGAGGTATCCCCTGTTACAACAGTAGAATCACAAGCACTGGTACAACTTAGGTATGAATTATATGCTCCTGTTGAACCTGGAAATATAGAGTTCCAGGTAATGGATGAATTAACCAACAATCCTGATGCATACATGGTTGTACTGCAACCATCTCCAACGGTATCGTCAGGCGATACCGTTGGTGCTGCAATAGAGGTAATAGCATAAGAGTTGATGTTGTTTCCTGGTTTGCAAAAGGTTAGGGTATAAGGACCTGGTCCGTTTAAACAAATGGGAGTACCAACAGTAATCTGTGGACCGCATCCAATTTGATAGAACAAAGCTCCTGGAGGAACAGCTCCTGAGGCGATTTGAAAATTAATTGCAACGGCTCCAGGATCAAGTGTAATACTAAATTCTATACATCTATCGGGAGGAAGTGTACCACAACAATTGAATGCCCGGGGTATAGCTGGTGATGTCCATGTTCCATTAGGAAATCCAGTAAGATCAACAAGAAGAAATGGAGTGCCAGGGTTACAATTGCCCGATTGACTGTATCCTTTTGAGATAAAAGTCAATAGTAACAAAGTAATTAATACAGCTAAAAAATTAGTATTACGCATCAAAAAATTATTGTTTATATACCGAAACCAAATAGCTTTTCGGGAAATGAATATATTTTTCATGCCTATTATTTTATCTCGATTTTGACTTTTGTTATTTTTATATTATTGATTTACAATATACTAAACTCCTATGGTGAGTAGTAATATTTTTTTTGCTCCAACGGTTTTCCTTTAAAGATTGTTAGTTCAAGTTCATACCACTTTTATATTACATCAAAAGGTGGATTCACATTTACCCCATAAAATATTAAAGTCAAAATTTATTTCATTAAAGTTACTTTACCTATAAATTCATGCCATTCATTAAAAATATCTAACGCTCTGATTTTATAAGAATAAACCTCAGTTTTAGCCAATGTTCCTTTATAAATACCATCCCATTTTGAATCTAATTGGTAGCCTTCAAACACAACTTCTCCCCATCTATCAAAAACTAAAGTTTCAAGTTGTTTAATTCCATATCCTTGAGCAAAAAAGAAGTCATTTATATCATCATCATCAGGTGAAAATGCACTAGGAATCCAAATTGCAAAAACAGGATCAATTTTAATTATTTTTTCAGTAGTATCTTCACATCCATATATATTTTCCATATAAAGAATTACAGTATATAAACCCGAATCAGCATACAAATGAACTGGGTTTGGTTCTGTTGAAGATGATCCATCACCCAAATCCCATAGCCACTTACTGGCAATTATAGAATTATCAGTAAAGTCTATTTCGCTATCATAGATATTTGTTGGTGCAGGACCATACGTAAAACTTGCTGTAGGTATCGGATAAGATTTTATCATATTAGCAACGGAATCTTTTCCAACACAGCCCATATCTGAAAAAACAGTTAAACTAATTCCATAAGAAGCCACAGAGGTATGTGATGAATTAGTAAATGAAATTGCATTTGGATGTTGTTGAGAAGAAGTTCCTGCATCTCCAAAATTCCAATTCCAAGTTACATTATTTCCAGGTGCATTTATTACAGAAAGGTCTGTAAAATCTACAATAACAGGCGAACAACTATCCAAAACACTAGGAATAAAACTTACTTGAGGTAATGGATGAACCGTTACTGTTTTGGTTAAAGAATCTACACAACCATAATTTGTTGTTACAATAAGTTGTGCTTGATATGTTCCATCATTCATATATGCATGAATAGGATTTTGAGAGTTATTTAAAGGTGTTCCATCATCAAAATCCCATGTCCATAATACATTTGATCCTAAAGTTACTGTTGATAAATCAGTAAATTGTGTATTAAAATTAAGACAAACATCAACAGGAGTAAAATCAACAACAGGAAGTGGCCAAACATTTACTGTTTGTGTAACTGTATCTTTACAGTTTTGATCTGTTGTAACAATTAATGTTACATTATACTGCCCATCATTAGCATACATTTCAGAAGGGCTTTGGTTGGTTGATATATTCGAATTTCCAAAAGTCCAATTCCAAGCAGCAATACTTCCTGTTGAAACATTAGAATTATCAACAAAATCAATTGCTGTTCCAAAACATTCATCAGTAAAGGTATAAATAGCATTTGGCATTGGATGAATGGTGATAGGATTACTTACCGTATCGGCACAACCTGCTTGAGTAGTAACAATTAATTCAACGATGTAAGCTCCTGCAATATAATTATTAGTAGGGTTTTGGTTTACATCATCTGTTGTGTGTATTGGTGTAATAAAATCAAAATCCCAATCCCATTGATTAATGACACCTCCGTTACCCACCGATTGATCAGTAAATCCAGCAGTCAAATTTTCACAAACATCTGCAGTAGTAAATGCGGCTGTTGGATTAGGGAATACAGTAACTGGAAGTGTAATGGTTCCAAAACAGTTACTATCAGAGGTAACAGTAAGCGAGGCATTATAAGTACCTGCAGCAGTATAAGTATAAATAGGGTTTTGTAAATTACTTGCCCCAATCATATCACCAAAATCCCATACCCAGTTATTAAAAGTACCTGGTGTGTTTATTTGGGTTGAATCATAAAAATTAGTAGGCGTATTTAAACATACATCTAAAGGACCAAAATTCACAACAGGAACTGGATTGACAACTATTGTTTTTGTTATAGAATCCACACAACCCAATGCAGTTTCGATATGAAGTTCAACAGTATATGAACCTGAAACGGGATATCCATTGGTAGGGTTTTGGTTAATATCATCAACGATACCATCATTAGTGAAATCCCAATTCCAGTTAGAAATAGTACCTCCGTTAGGTAAAGATAAATCGGTAAAACTAGTTACTGTACCAAAGCATACATAATCAAAATTAAAGTCGGCTGTGGGTTGAGGAGAAACACTAATATCTATAATAGTATCATGAACGCAACCTGTTAAATCAGTAATAGCTAAATTTACAGAATATGTTCCAGGTCCAGGAAAAATATAGGTAGGGTTTTGAGTGAAATCATCAGGGTTGTTATCATTATCGAAATCCCAAGCCCAGTTAGTGATATTACCACCACTACCTGCAGTACTTAAATCTGTAAAAGTAGTATTAAATCCTGCACAAGCGGTATCAGCGGAAAACGATGCTATTGGATTACTATAAACTTCTATGGGTAAAGTAATATTGTCTGTACATCCACTATCTGAAGTAATTGTTAGTAATACATTGTAAATTCCAGCTGTAGCATAAGTATGTGTTGGATTTTGAGTGTTATCAAGAGGAGAACCATCTCCAAAATTCCATACCCAATTGGTTATAGAGCCTGTTAATATGGTTGATGAATCATTGAACGTAACGGCTGTGCCCAAACATTCATTATTTGCACTAAAATTAGCAACTGGATTTGGGTGAACAACTACAGTATGTGTAATAGAATCTATACAGCCTCCATTTGCTACTACCATCAACTCAGCAGTATAAGTTCCAGGACCTGGATAGGTAAATGTGGGGTTTTGGGCGTTGTTATCCACTACTCCATCATTGTTAAAATCCCAATTCCAATTGGTTATTGTGCCTGTTGGCATGGATGCATCAGTAAAACTGACGACATTCCCATCGCAAACATTTGCAGTTGTAAATTCTGCTGTGGGACCACCAAAATTAACAGTAAAGGTCGTATTTGTTGAGCAGCCATTTTGATCGGTTACAGTAAGGGTAACATTATAAGTAAGCGGACTTAATGGATAGGTATGCGTGGGGTTTTGTTGATTACTATTAGGCGATCCATCACCAAAATCCCAATCCCAAGTGACTATATTACTACCTGGAACGGGAGTGGATAAATCTGTAAATTGAACTGGTTGTCCTGGGCAAAGCATATTTGCTCCAATGTTGGGAGCAGTAAAATTAGAAACAGGGGCAGGATTAATTGTGATTGTAAAAGAAGATGTTCCACAAGTATTAGACATTGTAATTGTAGCTACTTGAGGTGTTGGGCTGTTGGTTGGTGTAAAAGCAGGAATATTTCCTGTTCCACTTGCAGGCAAACCGATACCAGGGTTGCTATTTGTCCATGTGTTACCAGTAGGAAAATTAAAAGGACCAACTGTATTTCCTGTTCCTCCACATTCCACTATATCTGGAAAAGTTGGTGGTGGTGGAATAATTATTACGCCAGTTGATGCAGGAAACATTCCACAAGCAGGTTGAGTAAAAACATTACTACCAGACATAATGGTAATAGTAATAGGAACTCCCGTAGGCATACCCAAAAAATCATAGTTAACCCAATCTTGATAGCTGTTAGCTTGACTACATGATCCAAAGATAGTTATTGGAGTAGTACACCCTGGTAAATTAGCTGCAGGTACATTTTGAATATTTGTGAGGGGAGAACCTGTTTGGGTTGTTGTTACTGATCCGACTGTAACTTGAAGTGTCATTTGAGTAGTAGCTGGATTTTCCGTACCATGCCAATGTTCTACCCAGACACGTAAATCGCCATTGCAATTAAAACAATAACCTACCTGAACGGAATGTGCAAAAGAAATTGCATTAATGCCAAATAAAGCCAGTAAAAATAAAAGTAAAGGGATTAATATTTTTTTCATGGTATTTTAAATTATATTTCTAAATTAAGTGTTAATGGTTTTTAGACGCATTTTATTAATTTCGGTTGCCTTAGATTTGCTAATCGATTTGCTAATCTATAAAAACAGGCTGTTAAACGATAAAATTATGGTACTCAAAAAAACCAAATTACATAAAAAGATACGGAACAACCAAAAAGAAGTTAGTCTAATTGAATTTGTTTTTATTAACAATGTCTTTAATTGTGTTAATAACTTTTAAGAAAATCACCTCCTTTCAAATCAAATAATCATCCCGGCACCAACTGTCTCGTTGGTTGTCTCATCAATAATAATTAAACTTCCAGTTATTCGATTTCGAGAATACTTATCAAACAGGAGAGGTTTAGTGGTACGAATGGTTATTCTTGCTATATCATTCATTTTTATTTCTTTATCATCTTCAATTCGATGCAATGTATTGATGTTAATTTTGTACTTTATGTCTTTGATAATACAGCGGACATCGTTAGAAGTATGTTTTATGGCATACTTGCCTCCTAAAAATATTTTTTTATCACTTAACCAACACAACATTACATCTAAATCTTGACTAACGATGGGTTGATTGTGAGGTCTAACAATCATATCTCCTCGGCTAATGTCAATATCATCATTTAGTGTAAGTGTAACTGACATTGGGGCAAAAGCTTCTGAAAGGCTACCATTAAAAGTATCTATAGATTTGATGGTTGAAGTAAACCCAGATGGTAAAACAACAACTTCATCTCCTTGTTTAAAAATCCCACCAGCAACTCTACCTGCATAACCTCTGTAGTCATGAAATTCATCGGATTGAGGTCGAATAACATATTGCACGGGAAAACGACAATCAACATGATTGTAATCGCTTCCAATATGAATGTTTTCTAATAAATACATTAGTGTTGAACCTCCATACCAATTCATTTTTTCTGATTTATTCACTACATTATCACCATTTAAAGCACTTATTGGAACGAAATGAATATCTCGCACTTCCAGTTTGGATGAAAATGCTTCTAACTCTTTTTTTATAGTTAAAAAAACTTCTTCGGAATAATTAACCAAGTCCATTTTATTGATACAAAAAACTACATGAGGAATACCTAATAGGGATGAAATAAAAGTATGTCTGCAAGTTTGTTCTATAATACCATGTCGAGCGTCAACTAATATTATTGATAAATTTGAAGTAGATGAACCCGTAACCATGTTTCGGGTATATTGAATATGACCAGGCGTATCTGCAATAATAAATTTTCTTTTTGGTGTAGCAAAATAACGATAGGCAACATCAATTGTAATGCCTTGTTCTCGCTCAGCACGCAATCCATCTGTCAATAATGCTAGATTTACGGTTGCATCTCCTTTTCGTTTACTCGATTCTTCAATAGCTTCGTATTGATCTGCAAAAATTGATTTAGAATCATATAATAAACGACCTATAAGTGTGCTTTTTCCGTCATCAACGCTTCCTGCTGTTGAAAAACGGAGCAGTTCCATATCTAAGTATGAATTAGTATTTGAGTTCTGATTTTTATTATTCATATTTTAAGATTCAGTCGGTAAATCGTTACATTGAATAATTTACACATTGCTACATTTTTTTAAAAATATCCTTCTTTTTTTCTATCTTCCATAGCTGCTTCAGATCTTTTATCATCTGAACGGGTTCCTCTCTCTGTTGTTCTTGCTGCTGCTACTTCCTCAATAATTTTTTCTATTGTATCAGCATCTGATTCAACTGCTCCAGTGCATGTGGCATCACCAATTGTTCTAAAACGAACTTGCATCATACACGAAGGCTCCGTTTCTCGTTGTTGAATAAAATCTGAAGTACTCATAATAACGCCTTCTCTAATAAATACTTTTCGTTGATGAGCTAAATAAATAGAGGGAATTTCAATTTTTTCTTTGAGAATATATTGCCAAACATCCATTTCTGTCCAGTTGCTGATAGGAAAAACTCTAAAGTGTTCTCCTATGTTTTTTCTTCCATTAAAAATATTCCACAATTCAGGTCGTTGGTTTTTTGGATCCCATTGTCCAAACTCATCTCTATGAGAAAAGAAACGCTCTTTGGCTCGGGCTTTTTCTTCATCTCTTCTAGCTCCACCAATTGCACAATCAAATTTATGTTTTTCTATAGTATCTAATAAAGTAACCGTTTGCAATACATTACGGCTGGCATTAAACCCTTTTTCTTCCACTGATTTTCCTTCATCAATAGATTGTTGAACAGACCCTATAATTAGATTTGCACCTATTTTTCTAACAAAATCATCTCTAAATACAATTGTTTCAGGAAAATTATGCCCTGTGTCAATATGAACTAATGGAAATGGAATTTTAGCGGGCCAAAATGCTTTTCTTGCTATATGAGCAACAATGATGGAATCTTTTCCTCCTGAAAACAATAAAGCTGGTTTTTCGAACTGAGCGGCAACTTCACGAAGCACATAAATAGCTTCTGCTTCTAATTCTTCAAGGTGAGTTAAATTATATGATTTCATTAAAATAAATTAAAAAAGAACAAATTTAATTATAATAAAAATGGTATTATAGGATTTAGAGTGAATATTCTGTGCCGTCATCACAAACGATTTTTTTGTTTGTGATGACACAAACAAAGGTAATAATATAATGTGGCTAAAGCCCTTTTGTTATTTGGTTTTTATTACCCCGACCTTAAGGTCGGGGTAATAAATCGTAATCAACTCATTTGGCTTTAGGGTCTGTAATGAAATAAAGTGTACAGAATAGGCGAAGTTATTTTGTTTGCTAATAAGACGAAAAACACAGACATAGCAACGCTATGGTGAGTATTTTCAACGCAATTAGCGAGCAAAAGAGCAAGGCTAAATGTATAGTTTATTTCATTACAGACCCTTAGCCACATTAGTATGTATGTAGTGATTTTTTATGTCAATTTGTGTTTAATAGTATATTTGTTTTTATAAAAGAACTTCACTCTTAATCCTGTAGTTCCAATAAAGTAAAGAAAGTGATATGAAGTACTGTTGGAGTATATACTCAACTTGCTTTTGATAAGCTTATTAAAGAGTGCGTTTTTAATACCAATTTTCAATCAACATAGAAGGTTATATCATTAACTTTTTGTTACTACTCAGCTATTCATTATACTACTGATTCCGATAACTATCGGAATCAGTGGCAAAGAGAAAAAAAATAAGTAGCTGAGTAGTAACAACTTTTTAATATCAATATAGATTTTAAAGAGCATTTATCCAGCCCAACCTTCTCGATCTAGACTTCTATATTGAATAGCTTCTGCGAGGTGTTCACTTTTTATGTTTTCACTGCCTTCCAGGTCGGCAATGGTACGAGAAACTTTTAAAATACGGTCATAAGCTCGTGCCGATAAGCCTAATTTGTCCATAGCCGTTTTCAATAATTGCGTTCCAACAGCATCTATTTGGCAAATTTCTTTAATGGTTTTACTTGAAATTTGAGCGTTTGCATGTACGCCTTCATTTTCTTTAAATCGCTGTTCTTGAATTTCTCTTGCTTTTATAACTCTTGCCCTAATTACTTCACTGGATTCTCCTTTTGAAGTTGTGCTTAGTTCACTAAAACTTACAGGAGTTACTTCCACATGTAAATCAATTCTATCTAATAAAGGTCCTGAAATTTTACTCAAATATTTTTGAACAACTCCAGGCGAACAGACACAGTCTTTTTCAGGATGGTTATAATAGCCACAAGGACAGGGATTCATTGAGGCAATTAACATAAAGCTTGCAGGATAATCTACCGAAAATTTTGCCCTAGAAATAGTAACTTTTCTGTCTTCAATGGGTTGACGAAGCACTTCTAAAACGGTTCTTTTAAATTCGGGTAACTCGTCTAAAAATAATACACCATTATGAGCCAATGAAATTTCTCCGGGTTGTGGAAATCCTCCTCCTCCAACTAAGGCAACATCAGAAATGGTATGGTGTGGTGCTCGAAAAGGACGGACACTTATTAATGAAGTTTCTTTAGCTAATTTTCCGCCAACCGAATGGATTTTTGTAGTTTCTAACGCTTCCATTAAGGAAAGTGGAGGTAAAATGGTTGGTAATCGTTTTGCTAACATTGTTTTTCCAGCTCCAGGAGGTCCAATAAGGATTACATTGTGTCCTCCTGCTGCTGCAATTTCTAAGGCTCTTTTAATGTTTTCTTGTCCTTTCACGTCTTCAAAATCAAAATCAACTTTATTGAGGTTTTGATAAAATTCTTTGCGTGTATCTATAATTGTTTCTTCCAACAAATTTTCACCATTAAAAAAGCCTATTACTTCACTGATGTTTTCCACTCCATAAACAGTCAAATCATCAACAACCGCAGCTTCTTTAGCATTTTGTTTTGGTAAAATAAATCCTTTAAAACCTTCTTTTCGAGCCTGAATGGCAATGGGCAATGCTCCTTTTATGGGTTGTAAACTCCCATCTAACGAAAGTTCGCCCATAATGATATAATCTTGAATTTTTTCTGCTTCTATTTGAGTTGAAGCTGCCAAAATCCCCATAGCAATTGTCAAATCATAAGCAGAACCTTCTTTACGAATATCGGCAGGAGCCATATTTATCACTAATTTTTTGCCAGGCATTTTATAACCTACATTTTTTAGTGCTGATTCAATTCTGTGTTGACTTTCTTTCACAGCATTGTCGGGCAAACCAACCATAAAAAATTTAAAGCCTCTGTCAGCATTTACTTCAACGGTTATCGTAATGGCATCAACACCAACAACAGCACTTCCGTAGGTTTTGATTAGCATAGGTTTAGAATTAGATGTTTTTATACTTTTCTTCAATATAATGAATCAGCGAATGAATAATTTTTATATGAATTTCTTGAATTCTATCTGCATATCCATCAAAAGGAACTCGAATTTCAACATCACATAGTGCAGCCAATTTTCCACCGTTTTTCCCAGTTAAACCAATCACTTTCATTCCTTTTTCTTTTGCCATTTGGGCGGCTTTTATAACATTAATAGAATTTCCGCTGGTGCTAATTGCTAATAAAATATCTCCATTGTTTCCCAATGCTTGTAGATAACGAGAAAAAATTTCATCATATCCATAATCATTTCCAACACAACTTATATGGCTTGCATCGGAAATTGCAATTGCAGGAAGAGGAATTCTGTTTTCTCTAAATCTACCTGTTAATTCTTCGGCAAAATGCATTGCATCGCACATAGAACCACCATTTCCACAAGAAAAAACTTTTCCATTGTTAGCAAAAGAAGTAATGATTAAATCTCCAGCCAATGCAATTTTTTCCAAATTTGTTTCATCATTAATAAAATGGTCTAAGATTTGTTTTGCTTCTAGAAAATTATTTTTGATTATTTTTATACCCATTTTTAATCTATTTTTACAAAGATGCTACAAAAATATAACTTTTAAACATAGATATTAAATAAAGTATTTTTACTTTTATGCTTTGAATAAAATATAAACAACAATATACACTAAACACATGAAAAAAATTTTACTAACGCTACTTATTTTTTCTATCGCTAATGTACTTTTTTCGCAAGAACAAGAAGAAGATCAACAAACCTGTTATCAAAAATATGCCGCTGTTTTTGAAAAAAGAGGTGCTTATGACATTGCTGATGGCGTTTATAATGATGTAATTATCTCTTTCCGAAAAGGAAGTATGGCTGAATGTTATTATGGAAAAGTAGAAGTTAAAAATCAAAAGATTAACATTTATGAAATGTATTTGAAATTTGAAGATGATACTTACGAAAAAGTAACTCGAAAATTCAGATATCCAGAGCAAGCAATTGACATTACCAATGGAATGAGTAGAACAATGATTACTGCTGATGACGAATTAATTACAATTTTATTTGTAAAGAAAATTAAGCCCAAGAAAAAATCATACAGCAAGGCTCCAGACCCAAATTTTGATTTTTGATTAAGTTGTAAAAAATAAATTAAAAAAGCCTTGAAATTTAAAATTTCAAGGCTTTTTTGTTAGGTGTTAGGGATTAATGTTATTTTATCTCCCACAAATATTGTGATAGTCCTGCGACTAATTCGTTTTCAAGTTCAAATTAACATTTGAGGTTAATAGGTTTAACAAGGGCTTAACATTTACATAATCTCTTTAAAATAAGTAGTTTCTAACTTTGAAAGATTAAGTTAAACTATTTTTATGTCAACCTCAATAGGTATTTTAAGTGCTGATTTTGATTCGTTTGCTCCAATATCTTTTTTGTTTGAGCAAAATGGTTTTAGGATAATAAATATTAATGCTCAACATGTAGATTTAGAAGTGTTGATACCTAATTTACCTGAAATACTTTTGTTGGACTTAAACTTAGGAAATTTTGATGGTATTGAAATTTGTGAACGAATTAGAGAAAAGAAAAATAATATTATAGTTATTTGTTCTAATGAAATAGAAGAATATATACAAATAGCAGCTTTTAATGCTGGAGCTGATGACTTTACTTCTAAAAATATTAATCCTCATTTGCTGCTTAGGAAAATCAATGCGATGTTAAAGCGAATGCCTAAAAATTTTAGTCTCAATAGTCATTCTATTCATCATTTATCAATTAAAATAAACAGAGAAAGTTATTTGGTTAATACTGGAGAGGAGGATATAAGTCTTCAAAAAAAGCAATTTGAATTGTTATTTCTTTTAGTGAGTAATCCCAAAAAGGTATTTACAAGAGATGAATTGTATCAAACAGTATGGAATAATAAGGAAGTAGCTAATCCAAGAATAATTGATGTTCATATTCGCAAATTAAGAGAAAAAATAGGCGAAAACCTTATTATTACTGTTAAAGGAAATGGTTATAAAATCGCAAGTTAAACAAGAGCTTCTGCTTGGATGCATGACTTTATTATCATTGCAAGACCTTCAAGGTTTTAAAAACCTTGAAGGTCTAAATTAAGAGAAAATTGCCTTACATCCTCTTGCTTTTATTCAAAGCTCAACTTATAAATTAATAGTATTTTTGTGGTTTATTTAACTACACAAAAATGAATGTACTTATCATAGGTTCGGGAGGAAGAGAGCATGCCTTTGCATGGAAAATCAAACAAAGTAAAAAATTATCCAATTTATATGTAGCACCTGGCAATGCTGGAACTTCAGTTATAGCAACAAATGTGGCTATCCATCCTACTGATTTCGATGCCATTAAAAAACTGGTGTTAGAAAAAAATATAGAATTAGTAATTGTTGGTCCAGAAGACCCTTTGGTTGAAGGAATTCATGATTTTTTTTTAGCTGATGAGCAGTTAAAAAGCATTGGAATAATTGGTCCAAAAAAAGATGGAGCTCAGTTAGAAGGAAGTAAGGAATTTTCTAAGAAATTCATGGTTAAAAATAACATTCCAACAGCTAAATATGCCACTTTTACAGTAGAAACATTACAAGATGGTTTTCATTTTTTAGAAAGCCTTGAACCTCCTTTTGTGTTAAAAGCAGACGGATTGGCAGCAGGAAAAGGGGTGTTAATTTTAGATGATTTGCAAGCTGCAAAAAATGAACTTACTGAAATGCTAACCAATAAAAAATTTGGAGCAGCATCAACCAAAGTAGTTATCGAAGAATTTTTGCATGGTATAGAGCTAAGCGTATTTATTCTCACCGATGGAAATAGTTACAAAATTTTACCCTCTGCAAAAGATTACAAACGGATTGGAGAAGGAGATACAGGTTTAAACACTGGTGGAATGGGAGCTATTTCACCTGTCCCTTTTGCAGACGATGCTTTTCTAAAAAAAGTAGAAGAACAAATAGTTAAACCAACAATAACAGGCTTAAAAAAGCAAGATATTGATTATAAGGGATTTATTTTTATTGGATTGATGAACAACAATGGAAATCCTTATGTGATAGAATACAATGTTCGGATGGGCGACCCTGAAACAGAAGTAGTTATTCCAAGAATCGAATCAGATTTATTAGATTTATTTGAAGGTGTTGCTCACCAAACATTGCACGAAAAAGAAATCAAAATAAGTGATAAGACAGCAACAACAGTGATGTTAGTTTCGGGCGGTTATCCAGAAGATTATGAAAAAGGCAAAGAAATATCAAATTTAGAAAACGTAGCAACTAGTTTGATTTTTCATGCTGGAACTAAGTTGGAAAATAACAAAGTGGTTACCAACGGAGGTAGAGTAATTGCTGTTACATCCTTAGCAAATTCCATAGAAGAAGCTCTTCAAATTTCTTTTACCAATGCCAAAAACATTGATTTTGAAAACAAATACTATCGAAAAGATATTGGAAAAGATTTACTTAATTTCGTAGAGAAACAAAGTTGATATTATGCGTAGAATTCTAACTATTTTTCTTTTATTTTTAGCTGTAAATGGATTTGCACAAACCTTTAAATCAGGATTGCTTCTTGGAGTAAGTGCAGCTCAAGTTGAAGGTGATGGTTATGGAGGTTATAATAAGGTTGGAGCGATTTTGGGTGGTTTTACAAATACAGAATTTTCAAAAAAAATTTCCCTGCAATTTGAAATTGCATACATTGGAAAAGGAGCTAGAAAAGTTCCAAAACCTGATAAAGGCGACTTAAGGTCTTTCAACCTTCGGTTAAATTACATTGAAATTCCATTGGCACTTCGCTATCATTTCAAAAAATTTCATTTTGAATTAGGTCTCTATTATGGGTATTTATTAAATGTTTATGCAGAAGATCAATTTGGAGAAATAGATTTTCAAAACCAGCCATTTCCATTTAAAAATCATGATTTTGGAGGTTTAATAGGTTTGCAATATGAATTTATTCACAATTGGTTTTTTAATGTTCGATCCAAAAATTCATTAATTCCCACTCGAGATTTTAATAACCTTGACCAAAACATAGGTATTTTAAATAAAGCATTTAACAGAGGGTGGTACAATGTAGATTTGAATTTTACTATTCGATATCAATTTGGAGCTAAAAACTAAGATTCAATGAATAAAAGAAAAATTATTGTTGCAGTTACTGGTGCTTCAGGAGCTATTTATGCAAAATTAGTACTTGATTTTTTAGCGTTGCAACAAGAAATTGAAGTGGGAGTTCTACTTTCTGATAATGCTAAAATTGTTTGGAAACATGAATTAGAAAACGAAACATATAAAAATTATTCTTTTTCATTTTATGATAAAACTGATTTTAATGCACCTTTTGCTTCAGGTTCAGCAAAATATGATACTATGATAGTTGTTCCTTGCTCCATGGGAACATTAGGAAGAATTGCTCATGGAATTTCTAATGATTTACTTACTCGTGCAGCAGATGTAATTCTAAAAGAAAGAAGAAAATTAATTTTAGTTGCTCGAGAAACCCCATATAATCTCATTCATATCAACAACATGAAAATTGTAACCGAAACAGGAGGCATAATTTGTCCTGCAACACCTTCTTTTTATAGTAACCCAAAAACTATTGAAGCAGTAGCCAAAACTGTTGTTGATAGAGTGATTGACTTAATAGGTTTAGACAACAAATCCTACCGCTGGGGAGAATAAATTTAAAAATTATTGAATTATTATTTTCTCTGTAATGGATAAAGTATTGGACTGAATGGTTGCAAAATAAATTCCTTTTTTATCAATTTGATATTGGTTTTTTCCTATAATAATAGGTTGAATTATTTGCCCAATACTGTTGTGAAAAGTAATTGTTAAGTTCATATTCTCTAAAGAAGAAATATTGATAATTCCATTGGTTGGATTTGGATAAATGAAAATAGTATTAGGTTGATTATTTTCTGTTAATCCAACAACACAATTAGATAGTGCTGGCGAATTTAATAGACCTATTCTTTCGTTTTCCAAAACGCTTCTCATAATAAGAGTTTGTCCTTGAGTAAAGCTGTTTTGACAATCTTGGTCTGAATAATCCATATAATTTTCAACCATATCGGGCAAATCTCCCACAACTGGAATAGCATCGGTACAAGAATTTCTTGATGTGTTACAGCCTTGTTGAGATTGATCGCAATTTGGGGTGTCTATTAATCCATCATCATCACCGCAAATACTGCCGAATAAACCTCCAAATGTATTTTCTGCTGTATGTCTAACGCCTAAATAATGCCCAACTTCATGGGTTACTGTTCTGCCATTGACTACCATATTTGAAATAGCTGTAGGATTGTTTCTACCAAAAGCACTGTATTGAATAATTGCACCATCAGTTAATTCTGGAGGAATAGAATTTGCAGGCCAATTAGAAAGACCAGCTGGTGGAGTTGCAATTCCAAGAAGAGAAGGTGTGCTTCCTCCATTAATGTCTCCTACCCAAATATTTAGATATTCAGAAGTATTCCATGCATCGGAACCACCTTGACTCGTATTTTGGATTTTAGCAATAGAACTCATGTTTGGTAAAAAACCACCCCCAAAAGTTGTTGTTGTTGAAACTCTAACAATGCCATTGGTTGGATTTCCATTTGGATCAACACAAGCTAATTCAAATTGAATCTTTGCATTACCAACAATAGGTATAAAAGATGGACGAAGGTTATTGGTATCAGCATTCATTCTGCTAAAATCTTCATTCAACACATTAATTTGCTCTAATAATACGCTATCGTGTAGATTTTGCTGAGGAACACTTGTATTCCATACTACATGAAAAACTACAGGAATTGTGTAAATGGTTTTGTTATTATTAGCCTGTTTAGTGTTTGCTTCTGTAACCCTTTGATGGTAAATAGCGTCAATTTGTTGTTTATAATTAGGGTTTTGTTGGTTTAAAAATTCTATAGCATGATTAAACCCACATTTTTCAGTTGATTGTTGTGCAGAAGTAGTTGTAGAAAATACCATTACCAAACAAAATGTGGTAAAAAGGGTTGATAAATTATTCATGGTTGAGTTATTATAATTTTTTAAGATTTAAATTTCGATTTCAAATTTAAAAAAAGAATAATGATAATCCAAAAATAGAATTTTATTATACGTCAATTCTTGGATTCCTTTAAATCAACTATGTTATTAAAGTTATTAAAGATTTATCTTGTTGGCATTTTTAAATTTATGAAATTCAATTAGTTATTATTTTTTTAAAAGAAGAACGCTTCATTTACGATGTATTTGATAAATAGTTCTTTACTTCATAAAAATAGCGTAATGAATCACACCACCACATTTACAATTTTTTGTGGAATAACAATCACTTTTTTAGGGGTTTTACCTTCTAAATATTTTTGCGATTGCTCATTTGCCAACACTTCTTTTTCTATGGCTTCTTTACTCATATCGGCAGGAAGTTCTAACATAAAACGCATTTTACCATTAAAAGAAACGGGGTATTTATGATTGCTTTCTACCAAATACGCATCATTGTGCTTAGGGAAAACCGCATAGGTAATGCTTTCGGTATTGCCCAGTTTTGCCCACAATTCCTCTGCGATATGCGGAGCATAAGGTGCTAAAACAATCAATAGTGGTTCTAAAATTTCACGTTTGTTACATTTTAAAGCAGTCAACTCATTAACACATATCATAAAAGCAGAAACAGGTGTATTGAACGAAAAACGCTCAATGTCTTCTTTTACTTTTTTAATGGTTTTATGTAAACTTTTAAGCTCCTCATTGGAAGGAGTTTCATCCGAAACATTAAACCCATTATCATCATGAAACAAACGCCACAGTTTTTTTAAGAAACCATGAACTCCCGTAATTCCTTGTGTATCCCAAGGCTTGTGTTGCTCTAGTGGTCCTAAAAACATTTCGTAACAACGCAAAGTATCTGCTCCAAACTTTTCTACCAATTCATCGGGCGTTTGTACGTTGTACTTGGATTTAGACATTTTTTCAACTTCTCTGTCAACAATAAAAGCCCCATCGTCTTCACAAATGAAATGTACATCTTCTTTTCCAGCCCAATTTTTTCTCCATGCAATAAATTTTTCTTTATCTAATTCATTACCAACATTTATTAAGTTAATAGGAATATGGTGTGAAATTTCTTTAATCTTAATATTCAATTTTTTATCATCAAAATTTTTTGTTGGATTATATTTTTTTAATATTTTTATTAAATCAGGATAGTTATCGTATTTCTCTTGAAAATCTAAAATTTTTTTCAATTTATTAGATGAAATTGCTAATAGTTCTGGTAATTCGATTGGTTCTAGCTCTATTGGAATTCCACCTTCATCAGTACCCCATTCAGAAACATAATTTACAAATGCACTATTCCCCTGAATCATCCCTTGGTTAATCATTTTCTTAAAAGGTTCATCAAAGGGTATGTAACCTAAATCGTGTAAAAACTTCGTCCAAAAACGAGCGTATAATAAATGTCCAGTAGCGTGTTCAGCACCACCAATGTATAGGTCAACATTTTGCCAATAGTTTACTTTTTCTTTGGCAACAAACTCATTGTCGTTGGTTGGATCCATATAACGTAAAAAATACCAACTGCTTCCCGCCCAACCCGGCATGGTATTGAGTTCGAGCCCCCAAACCCCCGAAGGGGGCTTTTGACCTACAGGAACAGAAACTATTTTTTTATTTTTTTCATCCCAATGCCAATTTTTTGCATTTCCTAAAGGAGGTTTCCCGTCTTCAGTTGGTAAATATTTTTCAACCTCAGGCAATTCTATTGGCAAACATTCCGAAGGAATTAAATAAGGCACTTCGTTTTTGTAATACACAGGAAAAGGTTCTCCCCAATAGCGCTGACGAGAAAAAACAGCATCTCTCAATCTGTATTGTGTTTTGCCTTTACCTATGCCTCTTTTTTCAATTTCGGTAATGGCTTTTTTAATGGCTTCTTTCGCAGGTAAATCATTTAAAAAATCAGAGTTGGTAATAATCGCATCTTTCTCTGCATAAGCACCTTCCGAAATGCCTTTGTCTTTAAAAATATTTTTAATTTCTATACCAAAATGGGTAGCAAAATCCCAATCGCGTTGATCACCACAAGGCACAGCCATTACTGCTCCTGTTCCGTAACTTGCCAACACATAATCACCTATCCAAATTTGTACTTTATCTCCCGTAAACGGATGAATAGCAAAAGCTCCTGTATTTGCTCCTGTTATATTTTTAATGTCTGACTGTCTATCTCTTTCCGATTTTAATGAAGCAGCTTTTTGATAAGCTTCCACCTCAGCTTTTTGTTCTGGAGTGGTAATCTCATTCACTAAAGGATGTTCTGGTGCTAACACCATAAACGAAACACCAAAAATAGTGTCTGGACGGGTAGTGAATACTTCAATAGCCCCCTCCGACTCCCCCGAAGGGGGAGAGATGGTAAAGCGTACAGAAGCTCCAACACTTTTTCCTATCCAATTTCTCTGAATATCTTTAATAGATTCTGACCAATCTAATCCTTCTAATCCTGAAAGTAAACGCTCGGCATACGCAGTAATTCGCATACTCCACTGACGCATTAATTTTTGCTCCACAGGATGTCCGCCACGCTCAGAAACACCATCTTTAATTTCATCATTGGCTAATACAGTTCCCAACGCTGGACACCAGTTTACCCAAGTATCAGATAAAAAAGTAATACGGTAATTCATTAATAGTTGCTGCTGTTCTTCTTCGCTCCAACTGTTCCATTCTCCTGCCGAAAAATGAGCTACATCAGCACAAACAGCATTTACGTTTGCATTTCCGTTGGTTTTAAATTGTTCTATTAGGGTGTCTATTTTTTCTGCTTTATCGGTAGTTTTATTGTACCACGAATTAAATAATTGCTTAAAAATCCATTGTGTCCATTTGTAATAATTCGGGTCGGAAGTTCTTACTTCTCTATCCCAGTCAAACGAAAAACCTATTTTATCTAACTGATTTCTGTAACCCGGAATTACATTTCCTTGTTTGTCAACACCACCTTCAATATTTACTTTGGTAGTAACCGCAGGGTGCTGACCGGTTTGTATAGCATATTGTTCAGCAGGCAATCCAAACGAATCGTAACCCATTGGATGCAATACATTGTAACCTTGTAATCGTTTGTAACGAGCAAAAATATCAGAAGCAATGTAACCCAGTGGATGTCCAACGTGCAAACCTGCTCCTGAAGGATAAGGAAACATATCTAACACATAATATTTTGGTTTTACACTGTTATCTTTTGCCGCATAAGTTTTGTTTTCTTCCCAATACTTTTGCCATTTCTTTTCAATCTCGTTAAATTGATATTGCATCGTTAATAAGTCTTTAAATGAGGTGCGAAATTAACAAATAATAGCTGTATTTTTGTTGGTGAATTTGGAAAAGTAAATGTTGGCGAAACGTTTACCTTTGTATTTTACTAATTATTAAAATGGACAATTAATCATGTCGGCTAATCATCAATCCCATACCAAAAGAAGGTTACTATCTTCTTATTTTACTACCATTATCAGCATCTCGTTAGTGCTTTTTATGTTGGGAATATTAGGATTAATCTTATTAAACACACAACAAATTTCTAATCATGTAAAGGAAAATATTGGTTTTTCTATCATCCTTAAAGGCGAAATTAAAGATGTGGACATTAACCAAATTAAAAAAACCTTAGATGCTGAAACTTATGTAAAAGCAACACACTTTATCCATCCTGATTCTGCTGCTGCAGAGCTACAACGAGATTTAGGTGAAGATTTTATCAGTTTTTTGGGATATAATCCTTTGCTACCTTCTATAGATGTAAAACTAAATGCCGATTACGCCAACACCGATAGTTTAAGCATTATTGAAGCCGATTTATTAAACAATCCTAATATAAAAGAAGTAATTTACCAAAAAGATTTAGTGAGTTTGGTTAACCAAAATGTAAAGAAAATTAGTTTTTATATGCTGGCTTTTAGCGGATTACTGCTTATTATAGCTACTGCTTTAATTAACAACACCATCCGATTATCTATTTACTCCAAACGATTTTTAATAAAAACCATGCAGTTAGTAGGAGCTCGCCATTCTTTTATTAGGCGACCATTTGTTTTGCAAGGAATAGGTAATGGTATTGTTAGTGCATTTATTGCTATAGGATTAATAATTACCATTTTGTATTATCTTCAAAAACAATATCCTCAATTGATTGATTTTAAAAATATTGAGTTGTATGGAGCGTTGTTTTTGATACTAATTATTATAGGAATTATCATTTCTTGGATATCTACTAATTTGGCAGTTAGAAAATACTTGAGAATACAAACAGGGGATTTGTATTGATTTCAAATACACTTGAAATAATCAAAAGGTTCCAAGCAATCTTTACATTGATACAACGCTTTGCAGGCGGTTGATCCAAATTGACTTTTTAGTTCTGTTTCGTTTGAGCCGCATTGTGGACATTGCACTACTTTTGGACCATTTTTAAACAAAACACCTTTGTCTTCCGAACCTTTTACTGGTGGAGCAATTCCATAATTTTTTAATTTTTCAAGTGCAGCATCATTTATCCAATCAGTTGTCCAAGCAGGAGAATAGACCATTTTCAGTTCTACATTTTCAATGCCTTCAGTATGTAATTTTTTTTTGATTTCATCTTCAAATAGTTTCATTGCAGGGCAGCCACTATAGGTTGGTGTGATAGTAATGATAACTTTTTTGGGTAAAATTTCTATTTCACGCAAAACACCTAAATCAACAATGGTTATTACAGGAATTTCAGGATCAGGGATTTCAGCTAAAAAATCCCAAATCTGTTGTCTCGTATATTTATTTAGATAATTCAAAGAGCAAAGATTTTTATTAGCATTTCCAACTTACCACGTTGCATCAGGATAAGCTCGAGGTAAAAATTGCATTTCAGCTAATAGATGACCTAAACATTCTGCATGACGACCCTCTAATCTTCCTTTTTGCATAAAACCATCTATAGGTCTTTTTAAGGTAGCTCTTTGAAGTACTTCATTAACAGTGTTGTCCCATAGTTTTTTTATCTCATTTAAATTTGCTGCTATGCCTTCTTTAATTAGAAGTTCATCTACTTCGTTCATTACAAATAAATCACCTGTAAACATCCATAAATCATTGATTGAATCTTGAATTTTTTGATGACTTTCTACAGTGCCATCGCCTAAACGAACAATCCATTCGCTTGAATGACGTAAATGATAGGTTACTTCTTTCAGTGATTTTGATGCAAGAGCTGCAATTTTATCGTCTTTGCTTTTAGTTAAAGCACTGTATAAGTGATATAAGAAAGCAGCATGTAAAAAATTTCGAGCAATCGTATCTCCAAAATGTCCATTTGGTCGTTCGGAAAGTAAGGTATTGTAAAATTCTCTTTCGTTTCTATGGTAAGCGAAATCATCTTCAGTTCTTCCTTTGCCTTCTACTTCACCAGCATAAGTTAAAAAAGTTCTGGCTTGACCGAATAAATCGAGCGAAATATTAGTGAGTGCAATATCTTCTTCTAACGTAGGTCCATTGCTAGTCCATTCTGCCATTCGTTGACCTAAAATTAGGCTTGTATCACCTAATCGTAAACAGTAATTTATTAATGCGTCTTGTTGTGTCATAGTATAATATTGTATTTTTTAAAAATTCAAGAGGCTGAACTGTAAAGTTCAAATTCGAGGCATTCGAAGTTTTGAAAATCAGGAGTTTACTTTTGTAAACGACTGGTTTTTAAAACGAGAATAACGAAGAAGTTGGGCTTTACAGACAGACTCTAAATATGTTTAGCTCCTTCAGGCATTATATAGTGTGTCGGATGTCTATAAGCTTTATCGTCAGAGGGATCAAAAAAAGATTCGCTATCCTCAGGCATTGAAGAAGTTATTGCATTTAATGGAACTACCCAAATGCAAGTGCCTTCGTTTCTTCTAGTGTATAAATCACGTGCATTTTGTAATGCCATTTCTTTGTCTGTTGCATGCAAACTGCCCGCATGTTTGTGAGGAAGACCTGGTTTGCTTTGCACAAACACTTCCCAAACATCTCCTTGATTGTCTTTTATATTTTTACTCATGATTTATTTTTTTACAATTATTTTTATTTAACTATTTAGCATTTTTTTAACCTCAAACTTCAAACATTGAACCTTTAACCAGTTAAGCCACCATTTGTTTTTCTTTTTGTTTTTGTGCATACGTAAGGGCGGCTTCTCTTACCCATTTACCTTCCTTATGTGCCTTTTTATGATGTTCTAGTCGTTGTTTGTTGCAAGGACCATTTCCTTTCACTACATTCCAAAATTCATCCCAATCCATTTTGCCAAAATCATAATGCCCACGAGCTTCGTTCCATTTTAAATCTGGGTCGGGAATTGTTAATCCGATTATTTCTGCTTGACCAACTGTTTTATCAATAAATTTCTGACGCAATTCATCATTAGTTTCTCGTTTAATTTTCCATAATGTTGCGTTTCCAGTATTTGGAGAATCAGAATCGTGTGGACCAAACATCATAATAGAAGGCCACCAAAAACGATTAAGAGCATCTTGAGCCATGGCTTTTTGCTCAGGTGTTCCTTGTGCCATGTGTGCGATAATTTCATAACCTTGACGTTGGTGAAAACTTTCTTCTTTACAAATTCTAACCATTGCTCTGGCATAAGGACCATAAGAAGTGCGTTGTAAGGAAACTTGGTTTACAATAGCAGCTCCGTCAACTAACCAACCTACAGCTCCCATATCTGCCCAAGTAAGTGTAGGATAGTTGAAAATACTAGAATATTTTGCTTTTTCTGATTGCAATTCTTCAATGTATTCATCTCTGCTTTTACCTAAAGTTTCTGCTGCTGAATACAAATATTGCCCATGACCAGCTTCATCTTGAATTTTTGCTAATAAAACTACTTTTGCCCTTAAACTTGGGGCTCTGGAAATCCAATTGCCTTCAGGTTGCATACCAATTACTTCTGAGTGAGCATGTTGAGAAATTTGTCGTTGTAAATGTTTGCGATAATCTTCGGGCATCCAATCTTTAGGCTCTATCTTAATTTCAGCATCTATTTTTGCTTGAAATTCTTCTAATTTTTTTGCATCTTCCATAAGAATTGTAGTTAAATTTTGATGTCCAAATTTAAGGAATAAAAAATTAATAAAACTGATTTTTGTTAGGCACTAATAATCTTTAACGGATTATGTTTAGGAGTTGTCTATAAATAACCTTTACATTTTGACGAATTTATTTTTTTCTTTATCAAGGCAGAATTTTCAAGCATATCCATAGCTACGGTTTAAAATTTTAACGCAGATAAAGGTGAAAAGAAAGAGTGAAAAAACCGAAAATCTATGTGTGTTGAGTATATTTATCCCTAAATTTGTTGCCATTAAATAAAAAGCATGAGTCAATTTTATAAAATTAAAATAAGTGATATCAAGAAAGAAACTACGGATACAGTTTCTATCGCTTTCAATATTCCTGAAAATTTAAAAAATGAATTTCAGTTTCAATCTGGGCAGTATGTTACTGTTCGAGCAACTATAAAAGGAGAAGATATTCGCAGGTCTTATTCTATTTGCAGTGCACCTTATGAAAATGAAATTAGAATAGGTGTGAAAAAAATTGAAAATGGTAAAATGTCATCATTTTTAACACAAGAATTACATATTAATGATGAGCTTGAGGTTATGCCTCCTTCGGGTAATTTTATTGTTAAAAACTTAAAGGCTAATGTAGTTGGATTTGCAGCTGGAAGTGGTATTACCCCTCTTTTATCCATCATAAAATCTGTTTTAAAATCAGGAGGTAAATTCACTTTGTTTTATGGAAACAAAACGGCTGTTTGCACTATATTTAAAAAAGAATTAGATAAATTAGTTGTTGATTATCCTAATCAATTAGTGCTTCACTACATTTTTAGCAAAGAAGAAAGCTCAAAAGCACTTTATCATGGACGAATTAATGAAGAAAAAGTAACTGCATTTATAAAGGAAAACCTTGAATTACTTAAGGCAGATGGTTTTTATTTGTGTGGTCCTGAAGAAATGATAAATGCAGTTAACAATACCTTAAAATATGTTGGTGTTTCGGAAGAAAAAATTCATTTTGAATTGTTTACTACTCCTGTAAAAGCCAATAATCTAGCTGCTGACACTCCTAATGAAACTGGTTTTAAAGGCATAAGTCAGGTTAAAGTTATTATGGATGGCGAAGAATTTGAATTTGAATTAAAAAATGATGGGGAAGCCATTTTAGATGCAGCGATGAACCAAGGAGTTGATGCTCCTTTCTCCTGTAAAGGAGCAGTTTGTTGTACTTGTAAAGCACAAATAATAGAAGGAAAAGCAACTATGGAAATGAATTATGCATTATCTGATCAAGAAGTTGCAGACGGGTTTATTTTAACCTGTCAAGCACATCCAGCATCAGAAAAATTAGTCGTTGATTACGATGTGATTTAATGATTAGTTTCACTACGTTGTTCCCTATTTTCATTCTTTTTCTTACGAAATGGAGCGTAGCGAAATGAAGTAAGAAAAAGAATGAAACCTTGTTTATATTTGTTAATCTAAAAAACAAAAATATGCA
>JAHYJH010000136.1 GCA_019429185.1 Vicingaceae bacterium | reverse complement strand
TTGAATAATTTCATAATGATTTTTTTTGTAAATCTATACCCCAAAGCTACAATAATTTTCTCTAAAAAAACAACATAAGTTACTAACAATCAGATGTTTATAAATTTATGGACAGACACTAATTAGAGTTTGTCCATAAAGTCGAGAGGCTGAACTGTAAAGTTCAAATTCGAGGCTTTCGAAGTTTTGAAAATCAGGAGTTTACTTTCGTAAATGACTGATTTTTAAAACGAGAATAACGAAGAAGTTGGACTTTACAGACAGACTCTAATTAGAGTATTTTTCTTAATTCAGTAATAAAAGCTTCATCATTCCAATCTTCAGCACCTGCTGAGGCTTTGATGATTTCTCCGTTCTTGTTAATTATAAAAGTAGTTGGAATACTGGGAGATTGATATAAACGAGGAATATAGCCTGTAGAATCTATAATATGAAAAGGTACGTCAAATTTTTTTCGTTCTCTATATTTAGCTACTTTTTCGAAGGTTTCATTAGAAATTAATAAAAATACTATGTTTTCATCTTTTAATTGATTATACATTTTATTAATACTAGGAAGTTCTGCAACACATGGTAAACACCAAGTTGCCCAAAAATTTAAAAAAATCACCTTGCCTTTATAATCGGCAAGATTTACATAACTACCATCCAAGTTTCTTACTTTCAAGTTATAATCTGCCAAAGGATATGTTGGTTTAATAGCATTTTCTGCTTCTTCGGTTGGTGCCGTTTCTATTTCAGGAGCGGGTAAAGAACTCCCCATTATTTTGCCAGCAGGTTCTTTTAAAACTTGACAGCTAAAAAATAGAAAAACAAAAAAAAACAAGATTAAAATATTGATTTTTAACATAGTTAATTATTCAGATTAATATTTCCAATCATTTTTTCTACTTTATCTCTAACTAACTGCTTTCCATTCCGTATTTTCTTCACCTTTTTGGTAGAAAAAAGACCAATCCAACTCCCAATCTCTATGATTTTCAGTTCCTCCCGTATCAAACCTAATTCCACAAAGACCTAAATAATTAGCAGCTTCATGTATTTTTTCAGCTTGTTCATCATTTTCAATTTCAAACGATACATTTACCAAGTATTTTGAAGGAATATTATTTGGTGTGTCAAATTTTTCAGTTAATGCTGTGTTGTTCTTAGATGTTGTAGGATTTATGGTAATTGAAATACCACTTTCTTTCAGTTCATTTATTTTTTCTAAGGTAAAATAATAAGCTTCAATTGTTGTCATAATTTCGTATTATAATTATTGTAAGTTGTGGTTAAGTGCTTTATTTAATAAGTCGTAAGTTCAATGTCTTTTATTCGGTTTTTTAGTCTTTTTTATTAGAAAGTTGATTTTTGACTATTCTATCAAAATCGCTTTCAAATAATAGGTCTTGTATAATTCTATATTTTTCAAACTCACTTTCAGCATGAGCTTTGGCTATTTCAGCCGTTACTTTTCCAGCATTTTGCAATATTTTTCTATCAGTGGCATCTATAAATTTATTCAATCGGTTTTCCCAATCTTCCATAGTCATAGGAATTTGTCTAAGTGCCATATCTTCTGCTATATCTAAGTAAGCAGAAACTAATCGTTATAATTGTTGCATTTCATTTTCTGATAAATAATTTTTTGCAACACTCACGTCAAACTTTTGTATTTTTCCTTTTGGTGCATCTTTCCAAGTGCTTAAGCCCATGTTTTGTTTTTCATGATTAGCTCTGTTTACAATTACTTCAGCAACTGTTTGACCAAGAATAGCCCAATGCAATTTGTTTTGAACAGTAGCAAAAAAGCGCTGCGTACTATTAGCTGTAACATCATAATCTATGGCTGTACTGTAAATGTCTGTTATTTTTTGATAAAATTTACGTTCGCTCAAACGGATTTCTCTTATTCGTTGTAGCTGTTCTTCAAAGTATTTTTTACCGAGAATAGTGCCGTCATTTTTAAGACGTTCATCATCCATAGTAAAACCTTTAATGGTGAACTCTTGCACAATTTGCGTTGCCCATTTACGGAATTGTACAGCTCTTTCAGAATTTACCTTGTAACCCACAGCAATTATGGCAGAAAGATTATAGTGTTTAGAATCGTAATTTTTACCATCTGTAGCAGTTACTCGAAAATTTCGAATAACTGAATTTTCCTCCAGTTCACTATCTGAAAATATCTTTTTGAGATGATAATTAACAGTATGTGTTTCTACATTGTACAGTATTCCCATCATTTTTTGGGTCAACCAAACATTTTCATCTGCATAAATAGCATCTACACCTCCTTCTCCCGTAGCTGCAATAAAGGTCAAATATTCAGCAGAAGAAGAACGAATTAATGATTTTTGATCATTATTTTTTTCTTTTTTATTCACTATTTATACTATGATTTAACTAAATTCTTTTTGATTACAATTATTGAACTTCAAAATTATTAAGCGTTTCTTATTTCTATTCTAATCAAACCTTCCAGCCAACACAGCGGTTTTTTTGAAAGATTGTGTTGTGCCATCGAGTTTAAAAACTTCTACATAAATAATGTAAATCCCTATTCTGGATTTTTCTCTGTTTTCGTTAATTCCATCCCAACTAAATGTACCTTTAGTGCCTAGTAATTCGTTTTTTATTAAATTTCTAACTAACCTTCCTTTAGCATCATAAATTACTATTGTAGCAACAAAACCTGGTGTAGAAAAATTATAGGAGATGTTTAACACATCATCCACCCCATCGTTATTAGGTGAAAATGTTTTTGGATCAATGGTAATATTTTCTTCATCAATGTTGGCTCGCTGAAATTGAGAGTTTTCAAAGCCTGGCGTAGCAAAACCAACGTCTTCAGCTGCTGAGTGCCAATTGGTCTTGTCGTTGGTTGGTCTGTTGTAATCAATGCGTTCAAGGGAAACGCCTTTAACACTGTTTAACAATGAAAAATGCATATCTTCATTATAATTAAAGCTATCTACAACCATATTGAGATTGTTTAATAAAACAACTGTTCCATCTCCATTATTATAAGTAGGCAAACTAGCCATTTGTATAAAAGTGTTGGTTTTCGAATTGAGGTATTCTAATGTAATATTATTGGCATCTTTAGTAAGTAAAACAAATTCGCCTGGTAAAAGTAACTTGGGTTTTGAAATAATTGTTTTTAAATTAGCAATAGTATTTCCAGACAAATTAGCCAAATACCAATCTTGAAGATTGATAAATTTGTTAGAATTATTGTAAATTTCAACAAAATCGGAACCACCTGTAAAAGGATTGAACAAAACCTCATTAATGATTAAGTCTCCTTTAAAACCTTGTTCAGGTAATGCAAAAATTGCTGTATTGGAGGTTCCAATAACATTTCCAACACAATCAAAAGCTCCAACAACTGAAACGGTGTATTTTACTTGAAAAACAAGTTTGTTGCTGAGGTTCAGTTTTACTGTTTTTTCATCAAGAACCTGAACAGAAGCAACAGAAATTCCATGCGTAATGGAATAGGTGGCTGCTAATACAGATGTTGCATTAAGTATTTCGTTAAAAGTAAGCACCACGGTTGAGTCAGAAGTGGCATTGGCTTCAAGTAATTTTGGTGCAAACACATCCAAATTTGATGCTAATGCTGTGTTTGGAGTGCCAGGAGTTCCTCCAAACCATTTGGTAGAAGCAATCCAGTTATCAGCTTCTCCGCAAGGGTTGTTTGGATCTATCATTTCTAAGCTCCAACCACCTTGCTTTTTTATTTCATCTCTATACCACGAGTCAAAATATCTCACCGAGTGAACTACGTTTGAATTAGGGTCTAATAAACTCATTTTGTCGGTAGCGTTGTTTAATGATGGAAGCGAAGAAACACCTATTACTTTTCCAAATGGCGAGAATTGATTTATAACACTATTGCTGCAAATAATTATATATTCTCCTGGCAAAATTTTACCATTCGTAATTTGAGCTGTTGTGCTTAAATCGGAAATAAAACACCCTGCCAGATTAATTATTTTGTTGGTGTTATTAAATAATTCTAAATATTCTTGCTCGGGCAATCCTATTGAAGGTTCGTAATCAGGAAATAATTCTGTAATAACTACCTCAAATTCAAGGGGACTGTTACCAATACCAAAATTATAAGAAATTGGATTGAGTGGATTTCCAGCACAATCTGTCGCATTTTGTATTTGAAGCGCATAAACAGTAGATGAATCTAACATTGGGCTGATGGTTAGAAAGACGGATTTAAGATTTGTTCCAACAACAACTCCTGTTATTGTAATTCCTCCTGAAATCGTATAGATTGCATTTGCTACGCTTAAACTATCCATCGTTTCACTAAAACTAACTTCTAATAGTGTAGCAGTACTATTTTCAACACTTAAAATGGATGGGGCTTGGGAGTCTGGAGTTGTATCAAAAACTGAATTTTGAGTTCCTGGCGTGCCTCCTATTGGATTCATTGATGCAGTCCAGTTATCAGAATTATCACATACAGCAAAAGGATTAACACGTTCAAGTGTCCATCCACCATTTTTTTTAATATTGTCTTTATACCATGTGTTACTGTAAGCAACAATATTTAAGATAGTATTGTTATTGTCTAATAATGACAGACTATCTCCCCCATTCGTTAATGCAGTGAAAGAAGGAATTCCTATTACCGCACCAAAAGGAGCGAATAAAGCAGTATCACTAACATCGCATAAAATCACATAACTATTGGGCTGTAAAATAAAATTAGGCAGAATTTTTATAGTAGTAGTGTTGATGAATTTCCAACCGTTCAAATTATAAACATTGTTAGATGTGTTATACAATTCAACAAATTCTTCAATAGGCAAACCAACTTGAGGTGTTGGGTCTGCAAAAATTTCATTGATAATTACATCGCCTTTATTAGGATTTACAACAACAAAATAGGTAAAAGGTACGGTTAAAATGTTAATGGGATTAGAAGCTGTATCTTCAACATTGGTAACACTTAGTATATAGTTTTGTCCATTGTTAAAAGGAGTGGGAAAACTTAAATGTACGATAGAGCTATCGGCTAAATCTCTTGTGGCACTATTTGGGTTTCCAATGCCATTGTCAACGCTATAATTGGTAAGCGTTTGGCTGGTAATTAAATCAACAGGCTCATTAAAATATACATCTAAATTAGTTGTATTTACTACCACAACAGAATCAATGGTGGGAGGAACATTATCAATAAAAGCTGTTCCTGTAACACTGATGTTATCGTAAAAAAACAAAGTTGATCGAGTGGCGGTGTAGATGGATACTACTCCAAAATAAGCGGATGATATATGGTTGTTATCGAAAATACTTCCTTCTAAAAAATAGTTAGTTCCACCTAAGGTATCGGAAAAAAGTTGCCAATTTCCTAAATTATCTCTAGTAACTTGTATAGAAACAGTTACTTGAGTTGTGTTTAACCTTCCATTAACACCATCAATAATCATTGTTTCTGTTGTTCCATCTTGTCTATACAAACTAACTTCATCAGCAGTATTACCTATTTTAACAAAATAACCATTGAGCGGATTTTTCAGATTGGGTTGGTCTGCAACTAAATATACTTTAGCTAAATTAGTACTTGATGGATTGAAATTAAACTGCACATAAAACTCCCATACTGCATTATTAATGGAAGGCGAAGGCGTTGAAGCATACATTACATCTGCTACAGCTGGGGCATTTAATTGCATTTGGAAAGATGCGTTTACCGTATAATTATTAGTATCTCCTATCCAAGTAGGATTGTTTGAAATATCTCCATCTGTAAAATTATCTGTAAATTGAGAAAAAACAGAATGAAAAAAAAATGTAGTAAAAACCAAAAAAAGTATCTTCTTCATAAGCTCAAAAATAAGTTATAAAGTTACATTTTTTGTTGACTAATAATTAAGAATTAACCAATAAAGTAAGAATGACAAAAAAATTAATATATTTTAGGGGCTGTTCCTTTTCCATATTGCAGACCTCCAGGCACAATATATTGAAGAGAGAATTCAAATCCACCAGTACCATTTAAACCAGACATTGTTACATCATAGCTCAACCCTAAATTAAAATTAAAAATATCTAAGCCTAATTTAGGGATAAATGCATCACCAACCCTATAAAACAAACCTATTGACAAGGAACTTTCTTTAAAAATACCTGTATAACGAGATTCGTTTTTTAGTTTAGTATTTCCATAAGCACCAATAATAAATTCGTTTGATGGACCTTGTTTTTGAAAAAGAAATCCTGGTATTACAGCATAAGGTGTTCCTTTAACCCCAATAAAACTTTTTCCATGTAAGGTGTATTTATTGTATATCTTTTCTTCAAAATTGCTTATCTTAATTCGTTGACGACTTATATGATTAACTGACAATCCAACTTGTGCACTAAATAAATTTTTTGTAGTAACTGTAGAACCTGATTCTCCATAATTCCATACTACTCCTGCATTAAAATCTCCAACAAATGGAGAAGAATCAAATTTTCCTTCTTCACCAGAAGCAATAGTACCATCAAAATTATTACCATCATATTGGTTTCCCCATTTAGCATTACTCGTATTGATGGAATTTTGCATCATACCACCCTGAAGTCCTATGGAAAGCCCATTGTAATCATCCAGTTTAATAATAGCACTTGTTGATAAAAGAATAGAAGTGGTTCCAAATTGAGTATCTCCTGCCACGTCTTTATAAGCTCCTAAACCTAACCCCATTTTTGCTCTATTTCTGTTTTTGGTAAATAACTTTGTGTCGTATGTAAACGAATATGTATTAAACGGATCGGCTATACTCCCCCATTGACTACGATAGTTTACCAAAAACCGATGATCTCCATTAATTAATCCTGTATTTCCTGGATTATATAAAAACGAAGAGTTCATAAATTGACTAAAATGTATATCTTGAGCAAAAGCAAGATATCCAATAAGTAACAGAGGTATTATTACAAATTTTTTCATTATCTAAGTAGCGTTATATTACCAGTTTCATTAATTTTTTTACCTGAACTCATTGTAGCGGTAATTTTATAGACAAAAACACCTTGATTAAAAGGGTTACCATCTTTAGTTCCATCCCAGCCTTTTTCGATATCATTAGATTCGAACACGAGTTGTCCCCAGCGGTTGTAAATTTGCAAGAGGAATTGACTAACGCCTTTACCTCTAACAAGATAGACATCATTATTACCATCATCATTAGGGGAGAAGATATTAGGAATATAAAGACTACTAGAGGGGTCAACCTCAACAAAAACGCTATCAGCAGCTTGGCAACCATTAGCATTAGTAACAGTAACAAAATACCAAGTACTTTCAGAAGGAGAAGCAACAGGTTGAGCACACGAAACACAACTTAAGCCAAAGGAAGGCGACCAAAAGTATGAGAAACTTGCAGAAATAGGAATAACCGTTAAATTAACAGATTCTCCAAGATTAATTAGTCCACCTCCAAGAATAGAAATAGTAGGAAGTGGGTTAACGGTTAAGTTGTAAGTAACAATACTATCACAACCAAGCGAACTAGTAAAATTAAAAGAATAACTACCAGCATCACTATAATAATTACCTTGAATTAAAATACTATCACCTAAACAAACAGCGACATTAACGGAAGAAGAAACCACAGGATTAACCGTTAAATTAATAGTAGCAACAGAATCACAACCAAAAGAAGAAGTAAGAGTTTCACTATAGCTACCCGTAGTGGAATAATAAACACCTCCAACAAGGATACTATCACCTTGACAAATACTGATAGAAGAAGTTGAAGAGACAATAGGATTAACAGTAATAGTGTAAGAAGCAGGAGGGCCAACACAACCAGAAGAAGTACCTACAACGGTAATCGTTGAAACAATAGGAGAACTAGAAGTATTAGTAGCCGTAAAAGCAGGGGTATTACCAGTGCCAGAAGCAGCTAACCCAATAGCAGTATTGGAGTTAGTCCACGCAAAAGAAGCACCAGCAGGAGCAGAAGTAAAAGCCGAAGCAGGAACAGAAGCACCAGGACAAACCGTAATGTTAGTAGGGACAGTAGTAATAGCACCAGCATTAACAGTAATGGTATAAGAAACAGGAATACCTACACACCCATTCAAGGTAGGAGTAACAGAGATAGTAGCCGTAATAGCACTAGAAGTAGGGTTAATAGCCGTAAAAGCAGGTGTGTTACCAGTACCAGAAGCAGCTAACCCAATAGCTGTATTGGAATTCGTCCACGTAAATGTAGCCCCAGCAGGAACAGAGGTAAAAACCGAAGCAGGAACATTATTACCTCCACAAACAGTAATATTGGCAGGAACAGTAACAGCAGGCGTAGGATTTACAGTAATGGTGTAAGAAACAGGCGTACCCACACAACCACTCAAGGTAGGAGTAACTGAAACAGTAGCCGTAATCGGAGAACCTGAAGTATTGGTAGCCGTAAAAGCAGGTGTGTTCCCTGTTCCTGAAGCAGCTAACCCAATAGCTGTATTGGTGTTTGTCCACGTAAATGTAGCCCCAGCAGGAGTAGAAGCAAAAGCCGAAGCAGGAACAGAAGCACCAATACAAACAGTAATGTTGGTAATTGCATTAACAACAGGTGTAGGATTAATAGTAATGGTGTAAGAAACAGGCGTACCCACACATCCACTCAAGGTAGGCGTAACTGAAATAGTAGCCGTAATAGGGGAACTGGAAGTATTAGTAGCCGTAAAAGCAGGTGTGTTCCCTGTTCCTGAAGCAGCTAACCCAATAGCTGTATTGGAGTTCGTCCACGCAAATGTAGCACTAGCAGGAGTA